>NZ_JBHXMU010000054.1:0-65834 GCF_042720685.1 Kitasatospora sp. NPDC058492 | reverse complement strand
GGAACGGACACTTCCTTCGGACCGCCTTCCAGCGGGCCCTCCGGGCGCTTCGTTCTTTCGTGTTCCCAGCTTACCAGATGTTTTCCGCTCCGTTTACCGGAGGTTTTCGCATCTGAAATCTGGTGTTAACCGCCAAGTCGCGGCGACTCAGCCAACCATAGCGGGTCGCCCGCCGGAGTGCGAATCGAGGCGCTCCCGGTGTCACCCGGTCGGCGGCATGATTTGTTGCTCTCGCGAGCATATACAGCAATGGTCCCGATTCGCCAAGATGCCTGTAGAGTGCGGCGCATCGACTAAGAGGACTAGACCACTAAACGGTCGGTGAGCCGCCGGACGACGGGCCGGGCTGGGCGTGGGTCTTCGCCCGGGAATGTCAGCAGATGTCCGAAGTTGACATGATTTAGGCTTCAGTCGATCGTCCTGCCGCTGCTCGCGGCCGCTCGCTGTACCGCTCACTTGGGAGGCACAACCATGACCACTGTGACGTCGCCGCTGACCGGCAAGGTCGTCGGGCTCGCCGGCGTGCCCGACCCGGTGTTCTCCGGCGCGATGGTCGGCCCCGGCACCGCGATCGACCCGGAGCGCCGGCCGACCGAGGCGGTCGCTCCGGTGGACGGCGTCGTCGTCTCCATGCACCCGCACGCGTTCGTCGTGGTGGACGCCGAGGGCCACGGTGTACTGACCCACCTGGGGATCGACACCGTGCAGCTGAACGGCGAGGGCTTCGAGCTGCTGGTCAACAAGGGCGACACGGTGACCCGCGGTCAGGCCGTCATCAAGTGGGACCCGGCCGCCGTCGAGGCCGCGGGCAAGTCGCCCATCTCGCCGATCGTGGCGCTGGAGGCGAGCGCCGACTCGCTCGGCGGCCTGCGGGAGGACGGCGAGGCCGTCTCCGGCGAGGCCCTGTTCAGCTGGAACTGACCTCTTACCTTGCACACACCCGCCCCGCAGGAGTTGTCGGGGCGGCCCGGCACACAGCGGTTCCCGGCGGGGCCGCTCCTCTCAGCGGAGACAGGTGACATGAAGAAGACGCTGCGCGGCGTGGGTGTCAGCCACGGGGTCGCGATCGGCCAGGTGCGGCACATGGGGACGGCGGTGCTGGAGCCCCCGGCCACCCAGATCCCGACCGAGGACGCCCCGCGCGAGCAGGCCCGCGCCCAGGCCGCCGTCGAGGCGGTCGCCGCGGACCTGATCGCCCGCGGCAACCTGGCCGGTGGCGAGGCGCAGGCCGTCCTGGAGGCCCAGGCGCTGATGGCGCAGGACCCGGAGCTGATGGCCGACGTGTCCCGCCGGATCGCCGTCGGCAGCAGCGCCGAGCGCGGTGTGTACGACGCCTTCGCCGCCTACCGGGCGCTGCTCGCCTCCGCCGGCGACTACCTGGCCGGGCGGGTCGCCGACCTGGACGACGTCCGCAACCGCATCGTGGCCCGGCTGCTGGGCGTGCCGATGCCGGGCGTGCCGGACAGCGACGAGCCGTACGTGCTGTTCGCGCGGGACCTGGCGCCGGCCGACACCGCGCTGCTCGACCCGACGCTGGTGCTCGGCTTCGTGACCGAGGAGGGCGGGCCGACCAGCCACAGCGCCATCCTGGCGCGGGCGTTGGGCGTGCCGGCCGTGGTCGCGCTGCCCGCTGCGACGGACGTCGCCGAGGGCACCGTCGTCGCCGTGGACGGCAGCTCCGGTGACGTGCTGCTGGAGCCCTCGCAGGAGAAGCAGGACGAGCTGCGGGCGGTCGCCGCCCAGCGCAAGGCCGCGCTGGCCGCGTCCTCCGGCCCGGGGCAGACCTCGGACGGCCACCGCGTGCCGCTGCTGGCCAACGTGGGCGGCCCGGCGGACGTGCCGGCCGCGCTGGAGAACGGCGCCGAGGGCGTCGGCCTGTTCCGGACCGAGTTCCTCTTCCTGGACGACTCCGCGAAGGCGCCCACCGAGGAGAAGCAGGTCGAGGCGTACCGCAAGGTGCTGGAGGCGTTCCCGGAGGGCCGGGTCGTGGTCCGGGCGCTGGACGCGGGCGCGGACAAGCCGCTGGACTTCCTCACCCCGGCCGACGAGCCGAACCCGGCGCTGGGCGTGCGCGGTCTGCGCACCCTGCTGGAGCACCCGGAGGTGCTGCGGACGCAGCTGCGGGCGCTGGCCAGGGCCGCCGAGGGCCTGCCGGTGCACCTTGAGGTGATGGCCCCGATGGTGGCCGACCGCAAGGACGCCAAGGACTTCGCCCAGGCGTGTCGCGAGGCGGGGCTGGAGGCCAAGTTCGGCGCGATGGTGGAGATCCCGTCGGCCGCGCTGCGGGCCCGGTCGATCCTCCAGGAGGTCGAGTTCCTGTCGCTGGGGACCAACGACCTCGCGCAGTACACCTTCGCCGCCGACCGTCAGGTGGGCGCGCTGGCCCGGCTGCAGGACCCGTGGCAGCCGGCGCTGCTGGACCTGATCGCCGCGGCCGCCGAGGCGGCGCAGGCGACCGGCAAGAGCTGCGGCGTCTGCGGTGAGGCGGCCGCCGACCCGCTGCTGGCCGTGGTGCTGACCGGTCTGGGCGTCACCAGCCTCTCGATGGGCTCGGCCTCGATCCCCTACGTGCGCTCGACGCTGGCCAAGTACACGCTGGCGCAGTGCCGCCGGGCGGCCGAGGCGGCCCGGGCGACGGACAGCGCCGAGGAGGCGCGGGCCGCCGCGCAGCAGGTGCTGTCGGGCGAGTAGGACAGGCGAACAGCAGGAAGGGGGGCTCCCACCGGGTCGGTGGGAGCCCCCCTTCGGCGTGTCCGGTCAGGCTCGGGCCTGCCGATCGCGGCGGAGCTGCTCGAAGAAGCGCAGGTGGTCGATGTCGTCGACGGAGCCGGGGTTGACGGCCTGCTCCAGCGGGGTGCCGGAGAGGATCCGCTTGACCGGGACCTCGATGCGCTTGCCGGTGAGGGTGTGCGGGAGGCCGCGCACCGCGATGACCTCGTCGGGGACGTGGCGCGGGGAGAGTTGGGTGCGCAGCGAGGTGCGGATGCGGCCGATCAGCCCCTCGTCGAGCTCGGCACCGGGGGCGAGGACGACGAACAGCGGCATCCAGTAGCCGCCGTCGGGCTCCTCCAGGCCGATGACCAGGGATTCGGCGATCTCGGGGAGGCGTTCGACGACCTCGTAGATGTCCGAGGAGCCCATCCGGACGCCCTGGCGGTTGAGTGTGGAGTCGGAGCGGCCGTGGATGACGACGGTGCCGCGGGAGGTGACGGTGATCCAGTCGCCGTGGCGCCAGACGCCGGGGTACATGTCGAAGTAGCTGTCGTGGTACCGGGTGCCCTCGGGGTCGTTCCAGAAGCCGGTGGGCATGGACGGGATGGGCTTGGTGACGACGAGTTCGCCGACGGTGTCGGTGTGCGGGTGGCCCTGGACGTCCCAGGACTCGACGGCGGCGCCGAGGCAGGGCGCCTGGATCTCGCCGAGGTGGACGGGCAGGGTGGGGACGCCGCCGACGAAGCAGGAGCAGACGTCGGTGCCGCCGCTGACGGAGGCGAGCCAGACGTCCTCCTTGACCTCCTCGTAGATCCAGCGGAAGCCGTCGGGCGGGAGCGGGGAGCCGGTGGTGCCGATGCAGCGGACGGCGGAGAGGTCGAGGTCGCGGCCGGGGTGCAGCTCGGCCTTGCGGCTGGCGATCACGTAGGCGGCGGAGGTGCCGAGGACGGTGGCGCGGGTGCGGGCGGCGACCGACCAGAGCGCGCCGGTGTCGGGGTGGCCGGGGCTGCCGTCGTAGGTGACGATCGTGGCCCCGACCAGGAGGCCGGCCAGCAGGAAGTTCCACATCATCCAGCCGGTGGAGGTGTACCAGAGGAAGCGGTCCCGGGGGCCGAGGTCGAGGTGGAGGCCGGCCTGCTTGAGGTGTTCGAGCAGGATGCCGCCCTGGCTCTGGACGATGGCCTTGGGCAGGCCGGTGGTGCCGGAGGAGTAGAGCACCCAGAGCGGGTGGTCGAAGGGGACGGCCTCGTAGACCGGCTCGACGTCGTCGGCGACCAGGTCGTCCCAGTGCAGGGCGCCCTCGGGGGCGGGGGCGCCGAGCAGCGGGACGTGGACGACGGTGCGCAGGGTGGGGAGTTCGCGGCGCAGTTCGGCGACGACCTCGGTGCGGTCGTGGTCCTTGCCGCCGTAGTGGTAGCCGTCGACGGCGAAGAGGACGGCGGGTTCGATCTGCTGGAGGCGGTCCAGGACGCTGCGGGCGCCGAAGTCGGGGGCGCAGCTGGTCCAGATCGCGCCGACGGCGGCGGTGGCGAGGAGGGCGACGGCGGCCTGCGGGATGTTGGGCAGGTAGGCGCTGACGCGGTCGCCGGGGCCGATGCCCCGGGCGCGCAGGGCGGCGGCCAACGAGCCGACCTGGCGGCGCAGTTCGGACCAGGTGAGGACGGCCGGCTGTTCGGTGGTCTCGTCGAGGTGCAGGACGGCCGGGCGGTCGGCGTTGGCCGGGTCCTCGGCGGCGCGCAGGGCGTGTTCGGCGTAGTTGAGGCGGGCGCCGGGGAACCAGCGGGCGCCGGGCATGGCGGGGTCGGCGAGGACGGCCTCGGGGACCTGGGTGAAGCGGACGTCGAACCACTGGGTGATCGCGGTCCAGAAGCGGTCGAGGTCGGCGGTGGACCAGGCGTGCAGGTCGGCGTAGCTCTGGGCGGCCTGCTGGTCGTCGGCGGCCGGGGCGAGCGGGGCGGCCGGGGCGCCGTGGTGTTCGGCGGCCCAGGCCTGGAAGGCCACCAGGCTGGTGGCTGCGGCGCGAGCGGGGTTGGGGCGCCAGAGCGGCTGGTCCTGGGGTGGGGTGCTCACGGTGGTGGTCTCCCGGCCGGTGGTGGGGACGGGAGTGCTTGTGGCAGGCCCGTCCGGTTGGGCTGTCGGTGCAGACCATGCCATGTGAGCGGCCGCTGCGCCAGGGTCCGCCCGGTGGGTGCCGGGCCGGTCAGCGGCCGGAGATTCCGCCGCTGGACTCACCGCTGAACTCGCCGCCGAACCAGGAGCGGGAGACCCGGGTGTGGAAGGGGAAGGCGAGCGGGGTGTCGGGGGCGGCGAGCTGCCAGCCGTCGGTCTCGTCGGTGGGGCGCGAGGGCGGGAGTTCGGCGAGCGGACGGGCCGGGAGCAGGCCGAAGAGGCAGAGGAAGCCGCCCCTGGCGTCGGAGTCGGTGGCGACCAGGGTGATGTCGGCGGCGTCGGCCAGGATGCCGGTCTCCTCGCACAGTTCGCGCACGCACGCCTGCTGCCAGCTCTCGCCGTAGTCCACGTAGCCGCCGGGGAAGGCAAGTTGGCCGTAGCCGGGCTCGATGGTGCGGCGGATGACGACGAGGGTAGGGTCGGCGTCGGGGCGGGTGACCGGGAGGAGGGTGACCACGACGGGCAGCGGGTTGCGGTAGCTGATCTCGGCGCAGCCGGGGCAGGTGCGGGGCCAGCGGTCGGTGCCTGCCGGGTAGGACGTGCCGCAGAAGTGGCAGTGGGAGAACGGCTGGTTGACCGCGCGTGTCGGGTCGTCAGTGGTCATGGCCGGATGGTAGCCGGGTGCGCGCGGCGGCCGTCAGCGGAGTTCGCCGTCGCGGGTGGGGCGGAGCAGGGCGGGGTGCAGGAGGCTGGCGTCTCCGGCGTGGTAGGTGCGGGCCCGGGGGCCGCCGCGGGCGCCGCCGCGGGCGGTGGTGGCGCCGGTGCTCTCGACGAAGCCGGGGACGGAGAGGACCTTGCGGTGGAAGTTGCCGGGGTGGAGCTTCTCGTCCCAGACGGCCTCGTAGACGGCGCGCAGGTCGGGGATGGTGAAGTCGTAGGGCAGGAAGGCGGTGGCGAGCGGGCTGTACTCGAGTTTGGCCCGGACGCGGTCGAGGCCGTCGGCGAGGATGCGCGCGTGGTCGAAGGCGAGCGTGCGGGAGGACTGGCCGGTGGGCCCGCCGACACCACCCCCGTGGGTGTCGGCGGGCGCACCGGCGGCTCGGGGTCGGCCACCGGGCCCGGTGCCCAGGTCGAGGTCGGCGACGGGGTGCCAGGTGGCGGCTGCGGCGTCCGTACCGGCCTGCGGGTCGGGCAGGTCGGGGGCGAAGGCGAGGTAGGCGACGGAGACGACGTGCATGCGCGGGTCTCGCTCGGGGGCGCCGTAGGTGCCGAGCTGTTCGAGGTGGACGCGGCAGAGCGCGGCCTCGACTTCGGAGCCGCCGAGC
This sequence comes from Kitasatospora sp. NPDC058492, assembly GCF_042720685.1. Taxonomy (NCBI): domain Bacteria; kingdom Bacillati; phylum Actinomycetota; class Actinomycetes; order Kitasatosporales; family Streptomycetaceae; genus Kitasatospora; species Kitasatospora sp. NPDC058492. The sequence goes on along the minus strand of NZ_JBHXMU010000054.1, from coordinate 59,688 downwards.
AGGCCGGTCTCCTCGGCGAGTTCGCGGGCGGCGGCCTCGTCCAGGCTCTCCTCTCCGGCGCGCAGGAAGCCGCCGGGCAGGGCCCAGCAGCCCTGGTAGGGCGGGGCGCCGCGCTGGACGAGCAGGACGTGCAGGCCGCTGTGACGCAAGGTCAGGGCGACCACGTCGACGGTGACGGCGATCGGGGCGTAGGCGCGCGGGTCGTAGGCGGCGAGCCACTCCTGCTCGTCCTGCTCGCTCGCGGGCGTGGTCGGGGGCGGGGTGGACGGGTCGTCCGTTTCCATCACCGGCTCCTCTCCGCGCTCGCCGCCGTACGGGGTGCTGTCGTTCTCTGGCTGAGCACAACGTAGCGATTCCGTTCCCCGGCGGCAAATGGTTTTCCGGGTCCGCGGGGATGCCCGGCTTCTAGGCTGTGAGCAGGAACGACCGCGCCCGAGGAGGCCCCATGCCCACTGCTCCCCCGCCGGACTTCGCCGCGGCGCTGGCGGCCGGTCCGCTGGTGCTGGACGGCGGGATGTCGAACCAGCTGGCGGCGGCCGGGCACGACCTCCTCGACGAGCTGTGGTCGGCGCGGCTGCTGGCGGATGCGCCGGAGGCGGTGGTGGCGGCGCACCGGGCGTACTTCGCGGCCGGGGCGGACGTCGCCATCACGGCGAGCTACCAGGCGAGCTTCGAGGGCTTCGCCCGGCGCGGAGTGGGCCGGGCCCAGGCCGCACGGCTGCTGGCGCGCAGCGTGGAGCTGGCCCGGGAGGCGGCGCGGGCCGAGCCGGGCGGGCGGCGGCGCTGGGTCGCGGCGTCGGTGGGGCCGTACGGGGCGGTGCTGGCGGACGGTTCGGAGTACCGGGGCCGGTACGGGCTGAGCACCGCGGAGCTGGTGGCCTTCCACCGGCCGCGGCTGGAGGCGCTGGCGGCGGCCGGGCCCGACGTGCTGGCGCTGGAGACGGTGCCGGACGCGGACGAGGCGCGGGCGCTGCTGGAGCTGGTGCGCGGGCTGGGCGTGCCGGCCTGGCTGTCGTTCAGCGTGGCGGGCGGCCGGACCAGGGCGGGCCAGCCGCTGGCGGAGGCGTTCGCGCTGGCGGCCGGGGTGGACGAGGTGCTGGCGGTGGGCGTGAACTGCTGCACCCCGCAGGACGCGGACCGGGCGGTGGCGCTGGCGGCCGAGGTGACCGGCAAGCCGGTGGTGGTGTATCCGAACAGCGGGGAGGAGTGGGACGCCGCGCGCCGGGACTGGCGCGGCGAGCCGACGTTCCGCTCGGCCCGGGTGGGCGGCTGGCTGGCGGGCGGCGCACGGCTGGTGGGCGGCTGCTGCCGGGTGGGGCCGGACGGGATCGCCGCGCTGGCGGCGGAGGTCGCGGTGCGACGGGGGCGCTCGAGCGACGTCGGGGGGTGAGGGACGTCGGGGGGTGGGCGGCACGGCGGGCGGCAGGCGGCGGGGCGGCGGGCGGCGGAGGTTAACGGACGGCCGAGCGCGGGTTACCGAGGGGGAAGGTGCACGGACCGGCGACGGCCTGGCAGACTCGTCCCGTTACCACTGCGGTCGACAATGTCGACCGCCTGTCAGCGCGGAGGTCCCCATGCCCGGCCCGATCCAGTCGCTCTCCCGGGCCGCCGCGATCTTGCGCCTGCTGGCCGGCGGTGAGCGCCGCCTGGGCCTGTCCGAGGTCGCGACGGCGCTGGAACTCGCCAAGGGCACCGCGCACGGCATCCTGCGCACGCTCCAACAGGAGGGGTTCGTCGAGCAGGACCCGGAGAGCGGCAAGTACCAGCTGGGCGCCGAACTGCTGCGGCTGGGGCAGAGCTACCTGGACGTGCACGAGCTGCGGGCACGGGCGCTGGTCTGGGCGGACGACCTGGCCCGGGCGGCCGGCGAGACCGTCTACCTGGGGGTGCTGCACCAGCAGGGCGTGCTGGTCGTGCACCACGTCTTCCGGCCGGACGACACCCGGCAGGTGCTGGAGGTCGGCTCGATGCAGCCGCTGCACAGCACCGCGCTGGGCAAGGTGCTGCTGGCCTACGACCCGGTCGCGCGAGGCGAGTTGGGCGACGGGCCGTACGAGTCGTACACCTTGCGGACGCTGACCGAGGCGGCCGACGTGGACGCCGAGTGCGCGCTGATCCGTGAGCGCGGCTGGACGGACTCGATCGAGGAGACCTGGGAGGGCGTGGCCTCGATCGGCGCGCTGATCCAGGACCGGCGGCGCAACCCGGTGGGCGCGGTGTGCATCAGCGGCCCGGTGGAGCGGGTCTGCGAGGACGGCTTCGTGAAGCCGTCGCTGGTGGCCTCGGTGCGCAGCGCGGCACGGGCGATCTCGCGCGATCTGGGCGCCGGGCGCTTCTGAAACCCCGGGCCGCACCGGCGGCCACATCGTCACGCTGAGGCGCGGACGGGCATCGGCCTGTCCGCGCCTTGGCGTTTTGCCCCGGTTTGGCCCGCTCCGCTGGGTAACTTCGGGGGAAGGGTCACAGCTCCGTAACCCTGCCTTGACGTGAGGGCAACCAGGGGAGGAAGCTTCCGCATAACGGTCGACATTGTCGAACGATGGCCGGGAAGATCAATCCCCCGATGCGCTCACCCGCACAACGATCGGCCGGCCGCCCCCACCCACACCTCCGGGCCATATGGACAAGGGAGTCTTTGTGTCCGCGTTCTCCAACGGCGACGTCTTCGTCGGCGAAACCCTCGGCACCGCCGCCCTGATACTTCTCGGTGGCGGCGTCTGCGCCGCCGTGACCCTCAAGAAGTCGAAGGCCCTCAACGCCGGCTGGCTGGCGATCACCTTCGGCTGGGGCTTCGCGGTCCTGATCGCCGCCTACATCTCGGCTCCGAAGTCCGGCGCCCACCTCAACCCGGCCGTCACCATCGCGCTCGCCATCAAGAGCGGCGACTGGAACCAGGTGCCGCTCTACCTCGGCTCCCAGTTCCTCGGCGCGATGATCGGCGCCGTGCTGGTCTGGCTCACCTACCTCGGCCAGTTCCAGGCCAACGAGGAGCCCACCCTCGGCATCTTCTCGACCGGGCCCGAGATCCGGAACCCGATCCAGAACGTCGTCACCGAGGTCATCGGCACCTTCATCCTCTGCATGGCGATCCTCACCCTCGGCAAGAACGACGGTCTGGCCGCCGGCGGCCTCAGCACCCTGATCGTGGCCCTCACGGTCGTCGGCATCGGCCTCTCGCTGGGCGGCCCCACCGGCTACGCGATCAACCCGGTCCGCGACCTCGGCCCGCGCATCGTGCACTCGCTGCTGCCCATCCCGAACAAGGGCGGCTCCGACTGGTCGTACGCCTGGGTTCCGGTCGTCGGCCCGCTGATCGGCGGCGCGCTGGCCGGCGGTCTGTACAACGCGATGTTCTAAAGGGCCGGGTTCGAACCCGCCGAGCACGGGGACCGACCACTACGTCGGGCCCACCCACCCCGAACCCCCGAATCCTGAGCCGAGGACCCTCTGATGACCTCCACTGGCAACTACATCGCCGCGATCGACCAGGGCACCACCTCCAGCCGCTGCATCATCTTCGGCGCCGACGGCCGGATCGTCGCCGTCGACCAGCAGGAGCACCGGCAGATCTTCCCCCAGCCCGGCTACGTCGAGCACGACGCCGCCGAGATCTGGACCCGGGTGCAGTCGGTCGTCCGCGGCGCGCTGGAGAAGGCCGGCCTGACCAAGGACGACATCCGCGCGATCGGCATCACCAACCAGCGCGAGACCACCGTCCTGTGGGACAAGAACACCGGCGAGCCGGTCCACAACGCGCTGGTGTGGCAGGACACCCGCACCGAGGGCCTCTGCCGCGAGCTCGGCCGCAACGTCGGCCAGGACCGCTTCCGCCGCGAGACCGGCCTCCCGCTCGCCAGCTACTTCGCCGGCCCGAAGATCCGCTGGCTGCTGGACAACGTCGAGGGCCTGCGCGAGCGCGCCGAGGCCGGCGACATCCTGTTCGGCACCATGGACACCTGGGTGATCTGGAACCTCACCGGTGGTGTCAACGGCGGCAAGCACGTCACCGACGTCACCAACGCCAGCCGCACCATGCTGATGAACCTGCACACCCTGCAGTGGGACGACAAGATCGCCGAGTCGATCGGCGTGCCGATGGCCGTCCTGCCGGAGATCCGCTCCTCCGCCGAGGTCTACGGCGAGGCCGTCGGCGACCTGGCCGGCGTCCCGGTCGCCTCCGCGCTCGGCGACCAGCAGGCCGCGCTGTTCGGCCAGACCTGCTTCGACGAGGGCGAGGCCAAGTCCACCTACGGCACCGGCACCTTCCTGCTGCTCAACACCGGCGAGAAGATCGTCAACTCGTACCACGGCCTGCTGACCACCGTCGGCTACCGGATCGGCGACCAGGCCCCGGTCTACGCCCTGGAAGGCTCGATCGCCGTCACCGGCTCGCTCGTCCAGTGGCTGCGCGACCAGCTCGGCATCATCTCCACCGCCGCCGAGATCGAGACCCTCGCCAACACCGTCGAGGACAACGGCGGCGCCTACTTCGTCCCGGCCTTCTCCGGCCTGTTCGCCCCGTACTGGCGCTCCGACGCCCGCGGTGTGATCGCCGGCCTGACCCGGTACGTCACCAAGGGCCACCTGGCCCGGGCCGTCCTGGAGGCCACCGCCTGGCAGACCCGCGAGGTCGTCGACGCCATGCAGAAGGACTCCGGCGTCGAGCTCACCGCCCTCAAGGTCGACGGCGGCATGACCAGCAACAACCTGCTCATGCAGAACATCGCCGACGTCCTGGACGTCCCGGTCGAGCGCCCGTACGTGGCCGAGACCACCGCCCTCGGCGCCGCCTACGCAGCCGGACTCGCCGTCGGCTTCTGGACCGACCTCGATACCCTGCGGGCCAACTGGCACCGCGCCGCCGAATGGACCCCGCGCATGGACGAGGCCACCCGGGAGCGCGAGTACAAGAAGTGGCTCAAGGCCGTGGAGCGCACCATGGGGTGGGTGGAGGAAGAAGAGACCGACTGACCGACAAGCCGGTCGGGGCCCCGGGCCCCGACCGGCCGCCCGCCGTTCCGGCAGCGGGTGTCGCCGCGTTTCACCGGCCCGCCGCACCGGGCCGACCGGCCTCTCAGCAGAGGCCGCACCGCACACGAGAGGAGTAACGGCGCCGCCTGACCCGCGCGCCGTACACAACCACCATGGCAACCATCCCGACCCTGGGCGCCGAGCGCACCGCCGGCCGCACCGCCTCCCGCGCCGAGACCCGTGAGCTGCTCGGCAAGGCCACCTACGACCTGCTGGTGATCGGGGGCGGCATCCTCGGCACGGCCGTCGCCTGGACCGCCTCCCAGGCCGGACTCAAGGTCGCCATGGTCGACGGCGGCGACTTCGCCGGCGCCACCTCCAGCGCCTCCTCCAAGCTCGTCCACGGCGGTCTGCGCTACCTGCAGACCGGCGCGGTCAAGCTCGTCGCCGAGAACCACAAGGAGCGCCGCGCGCTCGCCACCGACGTCGCGCCGCACCTGGTCAACCCGCTGACCTTCTTCGTGCCGGTCTACAAGGGCGGCCCGCACAGCGCGCCCAAGCTCGGCGCCGGCGTCTTCCTGTACTCCGCGCTGTCCGCCTTCCGCGACGGCATGGGCCGGGTCTCCACCGCCGCGCACGCCGCCCAGCAGGTGCCCGCGCTGCGCACCGAGGGCCTGCGCTCGGTGGCCGTCTACGGCGACCACCAGATGAACGACTCGCGCGTCGCCGTGATGACCGTGCGCGCCGCCGTCGACGCCGGCGCCGTGGTGCTCAACCACGCCGAGGTCACCGGCCTGCGCTTCACCGGCGGCCGGGTCACCGGCGCCGAGCTGCGCGACCGCCTGGACGGCACCGAGTTCGGCATCGACGCCCGCCTGGTGCTCAACGCCACCGGCCCGTGGGTGGACCACCTGCGCAAGATGGAGGACGCCGGCGCCGCGCCGTCGATCCGCCTCTCCAAGGGCGCCCACGTGGTGGTCAAGCGCCGGGCGCCGTGGCGCGCCGCGCTGACCATCCCGATCGACAAGTACCGCGTCTCCTTCGCCATCCCGTGGGAGGACCACGTCCTGCTCGGCACCACCGACGAGGAGTACACCGGCGACCCGAAGGACGTCCGGGCCACCGAGGCGGACATCGACCAGATCATGGGCGAGGCCGCGCACGCCATCCGCGACGAGCACCTCGACCGCGACCTGATCACCTACTCCTTCGCCGGCCTGCGGGTGCTGCCCGGCGGCCCGGGCGACACCGCCGCCGCCAAGCGCGAGACGGTCGTCACCGAGGGCAAGGGCGGCATGCTGTCGGTCGCCGGCGGCAAGTGGACCACCTACCGTCACATCGGCCGCACCGTGCTGGAGAAGCTGGCGCACGTGCCCGGCACCAGCCTCGGCGAGGACATGTCCCCGATCGCGGCGACCGTTCCGCTGCCGGGCGTCGGCGCGCCGAACGCCGTCGCGCACCGGCTGCTGATCGACCGCGACCCGGGCTCCCGGATGGAGCCGCTGGTGGCCAAGCACCTGGCCAGCCACTACGGCACGCTGTCCTTCGAGATCGCCCGCATGATCGACGAGAACCCGGAGCTGGGCCGGCCGATCCACGAGGACGGCCCGGACGTCTGGGCGCAGGTCGCCTACGCGGCCGACAGCGAGTGGGCGTACACGGCGGACGACGTGCTGCGGCGCCGCACCACGATGACCGTGCGCGGGCTGGACACGCCGGAGATCCGGGACGAGGTCGAGGCCTTCCTCGCGAAGCGCGGAACGAAGTAGGCACAGCCTCGCGAAGCGCGGAACGAAGTAGGCACAGCCAGCTAGGCGCAGCCTCGCGAAGGGCGGGCACCCGGGTTTTCCGGGTGCCCGCCCTTCGCGCATGATTCTCCCTGATGATGATCTTGTCTGGTTTTCGGACCGCCCGCCGCGCCGCAGGTCTGCCTGCGGCGGGCCTCGCGGTCGCGCTGCTCACCGGGTGCTCCGGCGGGGCCTCGGAGGCCGAGCTGGCGTACAAGGCCGACTACGCCGCCCATCCGCACCTGCGGGTGACGGGGTACCCGTCCACCGGCACGCTCGGCGTGGTCCAGCAGCTGGTGTGGCGGCTCGCCGAAGGGGCCGAGGGGCGGCTGGCGGAGCTCGGCCCCTCGGACGGCGGGGACGGCGGGGACGGCGGGGACGCTTCGGCGGCCTGGGTCCGCGAGTACGGACGGGGCGCCCAGGGGGCCGTCACGGCCGACTTCCAGGACGACCCTGCCGAGCGGCAGACCGTGGTGCTGACCTTCCACGACACCGGGCAGGTGAAGGAGCTGGTGCTCCGGCCCGGCGGCCGCGACGGCGGCGACGGTTGGCGGGTCGTGCTGCGTTAGCTGTCGGGGCCGCTGGGCTGGGCCCCGGCCGTCGGGCACGCCCGAGGGGCGGCACCCGTGCGGTACGGGTGCCGCCCCTCGGCGGATGTCGGCGGCGCCAGGCGCTGTCCGGCCTAGATGATCAGGCTGAGCGGCATGATCAGGGCGATGGCGACGACCGAGATCACCGTCTCCATCACCGACCAGGACTTCAGCGTCTGTCCGACGCTCATCCCGAAGTACTCCTTCACCAGCCAGAAGCCGGCGTCGTTGACGTGCGACAGGAAGAGCGAGCCGGCGCCGATCGCCAGGACCAGCAGGGCCGCGTGGGTGGAGGACATGTCGGCGGCGAGCGGGGCGACGATCCCGGCGGCGGTGATGGTGGCGACCGTCGCCGAGCCGGTGGCCAGGCGGATCAGCACCGCGATCAGCCAGCCGAGCAGCAGCGCCGAGATGTGCCACTTGCCGGACCACTCGCTCACCGCGTTGCCGACGCCCACGTCGATCAGGGTCTGCTTGAAGCCACCGCCGGCGCCGACGATGAACACGATGCCGGCGATCGGGCCGAGCGACTTGCCGACGGTGTCGGAGATCCGCGCCTTGTCGAAGCCGGCCGCCTTGCCGAGGGTCAGCATGCCGAGCAGGGTCGCGGCGAGCAGCGCGATCAGCGGCGAGCCGATGAAGTCGAACACCCGCTGGCCCAACGCCTTCGGGTTGTCGATCACCACGTCGGTCAGGGCCTTGCCGAGCATCAGCACGACCGGCAGCAGGATGGTCGCCAGCACCGCGCCGAAGGACGGGGTGTGCTCGGGCTTGGCGCTCTCCTCGGGGGCGGTGGCCTTCGGGATCTCCAGCGGGCCGACCCAGCGCTCGGCCAGCCGGGAGAACAGCGGGCCGGCCACGATCAGGGTGGGCACGGCGATCAGCAGGCCGAGCGCCAGGGTGATGCCGAGGTCCGCCTTCAGGGCGTCGACGGCGACCAGCGGGCCGGGGTGCGGGGGCACCAGGCCGTGCAGCACGGACAGGCCGGCCAGCGCGGGGATGCCGATCCGCATCAGCGGCACGTTGCCGCGGCGGGCGACCAGCAGCACGATCGGGATCAGCAGGACGACGCCGACCTCGAAGAACAGCGGCAGGCCGAGGACGGCGGCGATCAGCGCCATCGCCCAGGGCAGCGCCTTGTTGCCCGACCGGGCCAGCACGGTGTCCGCGATGATGTTGGCGCCGCCGGAGTCGGCGAGCAGCTTGCCGAGCATCGCGCCCAGCCCGATCAGCAGGCCGACGCCGGCCACGGTGGAGCCGAAGCCCGTGGAGAAGCTGTTGAGCAGCTTGTCGAACGGGGCGCCCGCGACGGCGGCCAGCAGGCCGGAGCCGAGCGTGAGGGCGAGGAAGGGGTGCAGCTTCAGCTTGGTGATCAGTAGGACGATCACACCGATGCTGAGCAGGACCGCGATCAGCAGCTGGGAGTCGCTGCTGGTGTGCGGCAGGGCCGGTGGGGCGGCCGCGAGCAGAGTGGGGGACATACTCACGCGAGGTCTCCATTGACCGGCCGCAGCAGCGCCACGGCCATCTCGACGAGTTCTTCGGGGGACGGACCGACGTCCAGGACGGCGCCGCGCTCGTGCGCGCCCAGGGGTTCCAGGGCGGCGTACTGGGAGTCGAGCAGCGACGGCGGCATGAAATGGCCGGTGCGGTGGGCGAGCCGGTCCTCGACCAGCTCGTGACCGCCGCTGAGGTGCAGGAAGTAGGCACCCGGGCAGGCCGCGCGCAGGGTGTCGCGGTAGCGGTGCTTCAGCGCCGAACAGGTGACCACGCCGCCGGTGCCGTCCTCGGCCCGCTCCTTGAGCCAGGCGCCGAGGGCGCGCAGCCAGGGCGCGCGGTCCTCGTCGTCCAGCGGGATGCCGGCCGACATCTTGGCGATGTTGGCCGCCGGGTGGAAGTCGTCCGCCTCCGCGTAGGGGAGGTCGAGTCGTTCGGCCAGCAGGCGGGCCAGGGTGGTCTTGCCGACACCGGAGACGCCCATCACCACGATGGTGAGAGGGCCCGCCGGTGTCACTGCCGGGAGGTCGTGGTTCTCGACGCTGAGAGCCATGGGTGGTGCTCCTTCGTTGCCTGGCCGCCACTATCGCCTCAAAGATATGACGTATTCAAGTGGTGGAAACCAAATCGTCATACTTTTGAGCTGTGGGGTAGATCGCAGGGCGCGGGACCCGGTACGCGCCGGTGGTGGCGGCGGGGTGGGCGTCTACGCTGGGCGGATGGAGATCCAGGGGCTGCCCGGTCGGCTGCTTGACGAGCTCGGGCCCGCGATCGCGTCGGGAGAGATTCCCGAGGGTGCGGTGCTGCGCGGCGAGGAACTGGAGGAGCGGTTCGGGGTATCCCGGACGGTCGTCCGGGAGGCGGTGCGGATCCTGGAGGGGATGCGCCTGGTGGCGTCCCGGCGGCGGGTCGGGATCACCGTGCAGCCCAGGTCGCTCTGGGACGTCTTCGACCCGCTGGTGATCCGCTGGCGGCTGGCCGGCGCGGACCGCTCGGCCCAGCTGCGTTCGCTCGGCTCGCTGCGGGTGGCCGTCGAACCGGCCGCGGCCGCGCTCGCCGCGGTACACGCGAGCGACGACGACCGGCGCCAACTCGGCTCGCTGGCCGTGGAGTTGACCGTATCGGCGCGGGCCGCCGACCTCACCACCTTCCTCCGGCACGACATCGACTTCCACGCCACCGTGCTGCGCGCCTCCGGCAACGAGATGTTCGCCCACCTCGGCGACACCGTGGGGGCGGTGCTCACCGGGCGGACCGAGTACCATCTGATGCCCCATCAGCCGGAGCCGTACGCGATCCGACTGCACCGCGAAGTCGCCGACGCGATCTGCGCGGGGGACGCCGTCCAGGCCGAGCAGGCCATGCGGACGATCGTGGCGGGCGCCCTGGAGGAGCTCAACCAGCAGTTGGGCTGACCTCCCCCGGCGGCGGGCCGCCCGCTGCCGGCTGCCCGGATCACGCGCTTTGACGGCAGTTCGGTGGATTCGGACGCATAGTCCTGGTTCGGCGGGGCAGAGTGAGGCAAGGGGGCGCGTTTCGCGTGCGCCCGTCCCGTGTCCGCCGCCGAGTCCGCGCCTGGGGGTCGATCGATGTCCGTGCCACGCCGCCGTCGCCGCCTGCCCGACGAGGTGCGCGCCGCCGCCGTCCGGGCGGTGCTCTGCCTGTCCTTCACCCTGGTCGGCGTGGTCGTCGCCACGCTCGCCTCGTACGCGGACAGTTGGCTGATGACGCCGGCGCTGATGGCGATGGGGCTCGGGGTGTTCGGCACGATGTGGTGCCTGCTGGAGATCCTGATCTCGCGCCAGGTCGCCGCCCAGCGGCAGCGCGCGCCCGGCTCCGCGCACCCGATGGCGGGCAGCCGGGCGCCCGACCCGCTGACCGCCCGGCCGCTCCCCCGCCCCGGCGGGCCGCAGCGCCAGCCGCGACTGCCGGCCGCGTAGGACACCTGCGGCCGACGCTGCGGATCAGTCCCCCGGGACGGCCCGGTAGTGGGTGGTGAGCCGGCCCGTGTCGTCCAGGACGTGGAAGGCGAGCATCGGCGGCTGGGTGAAGGAGATGCCGGGCCCGCCCTCGCAGGGCAGCGTGACGGTGGAGACCACACCCGGGGCGACCAGCAGGGGCAGTCCGGCGAAGGTGGTGGCGGCGCCGGTGTGGGAGTGGCCGCAGAGCAGGCCGGCCACCCGGGGGTGCCGGGCCAGCACCGCGCCCAGCGCCTCCTCGCCGAACTGGCGGATCGGGTCGACGTTCGGCAGGTGCAGGACGGCCGGCGGGTGGTGGAAGGCCACCAGCGCCGGCAGGTCGGCGCGTCCGGCCGCCAGTTCGGCGTCCAGCCAGGCCAACGTCTCCTCGTCCAGCAGGCCGTCGTCGCGGCCGGGGATCGAGGAGTCCAGCATCAGCACGTCGGCGCCGGGCAGTCGGTGCAGCCGGTTGACCGGGCCGTCCGCGGGGGCCTCGCCGAGCAGCACCTCCCGGTAGGGCGCCCGGCGGTCGTGGTTGCCGGGGCAAATGAGCACCGGGTACCGGGAGTCCAGCACCTTGGCCACCTGCTCGTACTCGGCGGGCAGGCCGTGGTCGGCGAGGTCCCCGGTGACGAGCACCGCGTCCAGCGGGCCGGGCAGGGCGTCGAGGTACGCCATCACCTGCCCGGCCCGCCGCCGGGCGCGCCTGCCGCCGTCCCGGCGGTGCTCCTGCCCGAGGTGGATGTCACTGAAGTGCGCGATCGTCAGCATGCACGCCACGCTAGTCAGTTGAGGACTGCGCCGGAACCTCGGCCGGACGCTTGAACATCCGGGTGGCGGTGATCTCGCCGTGGATGGCCGGGCCGTCCGGGTCCTGCGGGGCGGGCAGACCGGGGCGCAGGTGCTCCTCGACCGAGATGTACTTGAGGCCCGCCCGCAGGTCGGCGTCGTTGCGCAGCCGGATGACCAGCGGGAACTCGGCGAGCGCGGTGGTGTCGAACAGGCCGGTGGTGTAGATCAGTTGGACGCCGAGCGCATCGGCCACGGCCCGCTGGAGCTCCAGCAGGTAGGTGGCGTTCGCGCGGCCGATCGGGTTGTCCAGGAACAGCGTGCCGGCGTGCCGCAGCTGGGACTGGCCGCGGTCGTTGGCGCGCAGCGCGGCCATCGTGCAGTACAGCGCGATGGCGGCGGTGAGCAGCTGGCCGCCGGAGAAGACGTCGGACATCTGGCCGACGCCGACCCGCTCGGCGCGCAGCACCGCGTCCGGCTTGAGGATCTCGACGCTGACGCCCTTCGGGCCCATCGCGGCGGCGACCCCGCGCAACAGCAGGGACATGCCGTCGCGGCGCAGGTCGCTGTTCTTGCGGACGGCGGCGCGGGTGGCCTCGTCGATGACCTCGCCGAGGCGCTCGACCAGGGTGGTGTGGTCCGGGTCCTCGAAGCGGATCCGCAGGAACTCCTGGCCGGACCACTCCCCCAGGCCCTCGGGCAGCCGGGAGAGCCGCTGGGCGGCGCGCAGGGTGGTGAGCGAGGACTCGACCAGGCCGCGCAGGCGGTCGACGATCGAGCCGCGGTTGCGCTCCAACTGGGCGAGTTCGTCGGTCAGCACGCGCAGCCGGGGCGCGAAGGCGGCGGCCCAGGCGGCGGCGTGCTCGGGCAGCGCGGCGGCGGGCAGTTCGCGGATCTGCTGGCGGGCGGGGGTGCGGACGGCCTCGTAGCGGGCGGCGTTGGCGTGCCGGACGAGGGCGTCGGAGGCGTCGCGGACGGCGAGTTCGGCGGAGGACAGCTCGCCTGCGGCGGTGCGCAGGGCACGGCGGGCCTCGGCGGCGGTGCCGCGCGCCTCCGGCAGTGAGCCGAGGTAGGGCTCGGCGGACTGGCCGTCGTCCTCCTGCTGCTCGCGCAGGCCGTCGCGCAGCTGGCCGGCGAGTTCGTCGAAGTCGGCGGCGGCCGACTGGGCGGCGTCGAAGGTGCGTTGCAGGTCGGCGTGCGCGGTGCGGGCGGCGTCCAGGGCCTCCCGGCGTTCGGCGAGCCGGCTGGTGGCGGTGCGCAGCAGGACCTGGGCGTGCTCGGGGTCGGCGGGGACGAGGTCCTCGGGCAGTTCGGTGTGCGCCTCGCCGTCGGCGGGGGCGGAGCGCTCGGCCTCGCCGCGCAGACGCCCGAGCTGCTCGCTGGCGGCGGCGGAGCGGGCCTCGATGGTGGCGACCAGGTCCTCGGCGCGGGCGGCCGCGGCCTGGCGGGCCGGGCCGTCGGCGCCGTCAGGGCTGCCGAGGAGTTCCTCGGCGCGGGTGCGGACCTTGTTGGTGAGGCGGTCGAGTTCGGTCGCGGCGGCGGCCTCGTCGCCCTCGGCGCGGGCCTGCTCGGCGCGCAGGTCGGCGCCGACGCCGACCTTCTCGTACAGCTGGGAGGCGGCGCGGTAGGCCTCGCGCAGGGCGGGCAGTGCGGCGGGGGCCGACTCGGAGGGCTCGTCGGCCTGCTCGGCGGCGGGGATCTCGGCGCGTTCGGCGCGCACGGTACGGGCGGTGCGGCGGGCGTCGTCGGCGGCGCGCTGGGCGGCGCGGCGGTCCTCGTCGCAGGTGCGGGCGCGTTCGGCGCAGACGGCCTGGCGGCGGTCGCACTCGGCGGCGTCCTCGGCGAGTTCGCGCTGGCGGCGGGCCCAGTTGGCGCGCTCGCGCAGCCGGAAGGCGAGGCCGGAGAGGGCGTCGGCGCGGCGGCGGGCGCGCTGGGCGGCCTCGCGGTGCTCCTCGTGGGCGGCGGCCGCGGCGGCGTGGTCGGTCTCGGCCTCGTCGTGGTCGGCGCGCAGGGTGGCCAGGGCGGCGGCGGCCTGCTCGGCGTGCTCGCGGGCGGCCTCGGCGGCGGCGGCGAGTTCGGCGAGGGTGCCGGGCGGGCAGCTGGCGTGCCAGGAGGCGAGGCGGGCGGCGAGGGCGCGGTCGGCACCGAGGCGGGCGGCGAGTTCGCGGATGTGCTCCTCGCGGGCGCTCGCCCGGGCGCGCAGTTCGCGGCGCTCGTCGTCGGCGGCGGACTCGTCGTGCATGGCCGGGTTCGGCGGCACCAGGAAGAACGCGGGCTGGTCGGTGATCGGGGCGATCAGGGAGGCGGCGGCGCCGACGGCGACGGTGGAGCGGGGCAGCAGGGCGGCGGCCTGCAGGGCCTCGCGGGCCCGCTCCAGCGAGGCCGGGTCGGTGACGACGACGCCGTCGACGAGTTCGGGGCGGGCGGCGAGGATCGCCTCGTGGTCGGCCGGGTCGACGGACTGGGCGAGGTAGCGCCAGCCCGGCAGGGCGGGGATGCCGTGCTCGGCGAGGTACTCGACGGTGGCCAGGACGTCCGGGCCGGGCGGCAGCAGTCCGCCGTCGCCGAGGGCGGCGAGGATGCGGGAGTCGTCGGCGGCGGCGGTGCGCAGGTCGAACAGGGTGCGTTCGGCGGTGGCGATGGACTCGTCGAGGAGTTCGCGCAGGTACTCGGCGTTGCGGTCGAGGACGGCGGGGGTGAGGAAGCCGGCGTCCTCCTCGGCCCCTGACCCGTCGTCGCTCCAGTCGGTGGGCGCGGGGGTCAGGGAGAGCAGATCGGAGAGGCGCTGCTCGGTGGCGAGCAGGGCGGCGGTGCGCTGCTCGGCGGCGAGCGCCCGGGCGGCGGCCGTGCGGGCGTCGCCGGCGCGTTCGGCGGCGAGTTCGGCGCGGCCGGTGGCGGCGGCGGCCTCGCGCAGCCGGGCGGCGCAGGCCTCGGCGGCCGTACGGGCCTGGGCGAGGGCGGCGCCGGCGGCCTTCTCGACGTCGGCGGCGTGCAGGGCGGCGCGGGCCGGGTCGACGTCGCCGTCGGCGTCGATGAAGCCGGCCTCGACGGCGGCGGCGGTCTCCTGCTCGACCTCGGCGAGGCGCTGGCGCAGGTGGTCGACCTCGCTGCGGGCCTTCTGGGCGGCGGTGGCGGCCTCGGTGGCGTCGGACTGGGCCTTGGCGCCGTCGTCCTGGAGCTCGCCGGCGCGCTGCTCCTCGGTGTCGGCGCGGGCCTCGGCGGCCGCGGCGGCGCCTTCCAGGGCGCGGGCCAGGGCGGTGGCGGCGCGGGCACGGGCGGCGAGCGCGGGGGCGGCGTCGAGTTCGGCCTCGCGGATGGCGGCGGCGACCCGGGTGATCCGGTCGGCGGCGGCGCGCTGGCGCAGGACGGCCTCGGCGGCCTGCCAGGCGGAGTGCAGGGTGCGGGCGTCGATGAGTTCGCGGCGCAGTGCGGCGGCCTCGGCGGTGGCCGCGGCGAGGCCCAGGGTGGCGTGCCGGTGGGTGAGTTCGGCGGTGATGAGGGTGTGCCGGGTGCGGTCGGCCTCGGCGGCGGTGACGGCGCCCGCGGCGGCGGCGACCTCGATGGCGAGGTCCTGGGCGCGGTCGCGTTCGGCGGCGGCGCGGGAGGTGAGGGCGTGGGCGAGGCGGCGGGTGCGGCGTTCGGCGGTGCGGTGGGCCTCGCGGACGCTCTCGCGGGCGCCGGTGGCCTCGACGATGCGTTCCAGCAGGTCGAGGGAGCCGGCGGTGAAGTCGCGTTCGGCGGTGAGTTCGGCGCGGCGGCCGAGCTTGGCGGCGAAGCCGTGGACGAGGTCGGCGAGGCCGTCGGTGTCCCGGGTGTCGGTGACGGCGCGCAGCAGCAGGTCGGTGAAGTCGCTGTCGTGCTTGACCGCGAAGAGGCCGGCGGCCTCGCCCTCGTCGGCGTTCATCTCGCGCTGGTAGCGGAAGAGTTCGGGGTCGAGGCCGAGTTCGCCGAGGTGCTCGGTCCAGCGGTCGTGGCCGTCCTCGAAGACCAGGTCGAGGTGCGGGTGGGCCTTGCCGGCCTCGGTGAGGGCGTCGCGGAAGCCCTTCATGGTGCGGCGGCGGCCGCGGGCCTTCTGGTCGCCGGCCAGGCCGATGCGTTCGGCGACCGGCAGCGAGTCCAGGGTGAGGCCGGGGCCGGGGCGGAAGGAGTACCAGGTCTCGGCGAACTTGCGCGGGTCGGAGGAGACCTGGCGGCCGCGCCACTCGCTGACCTTGCCGACCACGATCAGCTCGCCGGTGACGGTGTGCTGCCACTCCAGCGCGACGTGGCCGCAGTCGTCGGCGAGCAGGAACTTGCGCAGCACGCCGGAGCTGGCGCCGCCGAGGGTGTTGCGGTGGCCGGGGAGCATCACCGAGAAGATCAGTTTGAGCAGGACGGACTTGCCGCCGCCGTTCTCCAGGAAGAGCACGCCGGCCGGGGCGGGGCGGCGGACCGGGCCCTCGGTGTCCTCGCCGAACAGGCCGATCTGCTGCGGGGCCGGGTCGGCGACGGGCTCGCCGACACCGCGCAGGTCGAGCACCGTGTCGGCGTAGCGGGCGCCGGCCGGTCCGATCGAGTAGAGGCGGACCCGGTTGAGCTCGTACATGTGCGGCGGTTCTCCGTGGGCGAGTCGGGTAGGGGTGTCAGAGCGAGTGGAACGGCAGGCCTGCGTCGGCCACCAGTTCGTCGCCGGTGTCCGGCGGCAGCAGGCTGGCGGTGCCGTCGGAGACCGGGACGATGCCGAGGTCGAGCAGTTCGGCCATGGCCGCGCTGCCGGCCAGGTCGCGGACCTGGAGCTGGTAGCGGGCGGTGGTGCGGTAGGTGCCGCCGGAGTCGTCGGAGACCTTCTGCAGGAAGCCGGAGTCGACCAGGAACAGCACGGCCTTGGCGACGATGCCGATGGTGGAGCCGGAGAGCCGGCGGGCGTCCTTGGTGGCGCCGGTGGCGGTGCGCCGGGCCCAGACCCGCCAGGCGGCCTCCAGGCCGGGGGCGTCGGACTGCGGGTCGGTGTTGTCGCCCTCGGTCGCGGCCTGCTCCTCCAGGCGGCGGCAGGCCTGGCGGACGAAGGCGTCGACGCCGTTGACGGTGATCCGGCCGAGGTAGCCGTCGTCGGCGAGGTCCTCGGGCCGGGGGAAGGCCATCGCGGCGACGGCGAGGTGGGCCAGGCCGTGCAGGAAGCGGTCGGTGGACTCGGTGGCGGCGCGGCGCGAGTAGTCGCCCATCCGGACGGCGAACAGCGAGTCCTCGGCGGCGGCGACGGCCATGCCGGCGCGCGGCGAGACCTCCAGGACGACCAGGCCCATGCCGGTGGCGACGGCGTCGGCGAGCCGGGCGAACGGCGGGTCCTCGCGGTGGCGGCGGACGAGTTCGGCGTACTCGGCGTCGCGGGCGGGGAGCAGCTTGGCCTGGAGGCCGAAGGAGACCAGCCGGGCGGCGTCGGCGACGTCGCCCGGGGTGATCGGGGCGGGGGCCGCGGGTTCGGTCTCGGCCGCCCAGGACGTGTCGTGGTGGGTCGTCACGGGCGGTGCTCCTCGGGGCTGTTGCTAGTACGGGTGATCTGGTGGTACGTCGAGACGGCGGCTTCGTCAGCCGGCGTCCTTGCGGTCGGCGGCCATGCCGGCCGCGTCGAGCAGGGCGCTGCCGACGATCAGGTCGGCGCCGCCGAACTGCGGGTCGCGCAGCGGGGTGCCGTCGTCCACGGCGAACAGCAGCCGCTCCTCGCCCTGCCGGTAGGCGGTGCCGACCGGCGGGCTGGCCGCGTGGACGGCCAGCAGGGCGACCAGGTACGGCAGCTCCGGGTCCTGCCCGCGGGCCTCGGCGAGCAGGCCGGAGAGCCGGCGGGGGGCGTCGGCGGGCAGGTCGAGCAGGAGCAGCGCGGCCTCCAGCTGGGCTTCGGAGAAGCGGCTGTCGTCCGGGGTGGCGACCAGGTCCGGGTCGGGCAGTTCGGCGCCGAGGTGCTCGCGCTCGACCGGCGGGGTGAGCAGCAGGTCGACCAGGTCGGCGACCCGGACGGAGACGGGGGTGCGCAGGCCGGCGCCGCGGGCGAAGAAGGCACCGGTGGGGCGGACGGCCTGCTCGACCGGCAGCCGCAGCACGGGGGCGAGCAGCTGGCCGTAGAGGTCGATGCCGCTGCGGGCGCCGGGGGTGGCGAAGGCCTGCCGGTCCTGCTCGGCGCGGAACAGCGGGCCGGCCTCCAGCAGGCGGGTCTGCAGCTTGGTGTGGCGGCGGATGCAGTCCTTGACGATGTCGAGCAGCTCGGCGGCGCGGCGCTTGTTCTCGGCCCCTTCGGGGGTGTTCGGCTCGGCCTCGTCGCGGGCCTTGCGGATGTTGGTGAGAATCGCGTTCTCGTGCCGGTAGCGGTCGGCGATGTGGTCCAGCGCCTCGTCGATGAGGTCCGGGATGGCGCGCATCCAGTCGACGGCGCGGACGTTGCGCCGGGTCGCGTCGAGGGCGCGGCGCAGCGTCTCGGCGTACTGGACGGTGCGGTAGCGGGCCTGCTCGGCGGCGAGCTGGGCGTCGGCCAGGCGGCCGCGGCGGATCAGCACCTCCAGCTTGACCTCGGCGGCGATCTGGGCCGAGGTGACGTCGGTGTCGAGCGCGCCGACCAGGACGTTGACCGCCTCGTCGGTGGTGCGCAGGTAGACGCCGCCGTCGGGGCCGGGGACCTCCTCGATCAGCTTGAAGTCGTAGTCGCGCCGGACGTACGCGCCGTCCGCGCCGAAGGTGCCGTAGACGGCGCGGAAGCCCCGGTCGACGCTGCCGACGTTGATCAGCGACTCCAGCACCCAGCGGGCGACCCGCTCGTGCTCGGCGGCGGGGCGGCCGGCGGCCTGGGCGGCGACCCGGGGCAGCAGGCGGGCGAGCACTATGTCGCGGTCGGCGCCGGTGTCGAAGTCCATGTGCAGGGTGACCAGGTCGATCGCGGCGAGACCGACCTCGGCCATCGCGTAGCCGCCGTACTCGCCCGCCAGGTTGACCTTGCGGTTGTCCAGGTCGTGCAGGGGGGCGGTGCAGGCCAGCGCCTTGAGCCGGCGGGCCAGGCCCTCGTCGGCGGCGGGGCCGGGCGCGGGCCTCGCCGCGACGGACCCGGCGGGCGGCCGGGGGCCGGGCAGGGTGGGCGGGTCAGCGATGGCGGTCACGGTGCACAAGATTAGAGGTTCGCACCGACATCGACCGAAACGGGCCTTGTGGGCGGGCTGCGCGGCAGGCCGGAGGGCGTGTCGGGGGTGAATTCAGAACGGGATTTCGACGGGATTCCGCCAATTCCGAACCGATATTCGGCAAACCCGTGAAGACTGCGCGTCGCTACCGTGATGATCGGCCTATGATCACTCGACTGGTCAAAGCGGGCTTCGCCGCCGCGCTGTCCGTGACCACCCTCGCCACCGGTGCCGCCGCCTCGTCAGCCGCCCCCGCCGACGCCCCCGCCGTTCAGGGGCAGCACGTGACCGCAGCCCTGAACGGCTTCCTGCCGGGCACCACCCCTCCCGGACCGGGCAAGCTCTCGGTCGGCTGGACCTCCGCCGGCACCCAGGACCTCACCGGGCCGACCCACATCACCGTCGACCTGCCGCCCGGGCTCACCACCGAGCTCGGCATGTTCTACTCCACCCCGTACGACTACACCTTCGCCGAGTCCGTCTCGCCCGACGGGCGCCACCTGGACGCCGTCCTCATCGGCACCCGCAGGCCCGGGCGCTACGAGTTCATGAAGCTGAACGTGGGCCGCGACTACACCCAGCAGCTGACCGGCCAGATCGTCGTGACCGTGTCCAATCCGAACGACACCGACCCGACCGGCCACGTGACGGCCCTGTCGGTCGACGGGACCACCCCGGCGCCGGTCGTCCAGGCGCCGCCCACGGTCGACGGCCTCGACACCACCACCGGCCCCGGCGCGGGCGGCACCGCGGTGACCGTCAGCGGCAGCAACCTGGCGCACGGCATGGTGCTTGTCGGCGGCGTCCCGGCGGCCGGCACCTGCACCGACACCGCCTGCACGGTGACCACGCCCGGCGGCTCGGGCAGCGCACCCGTCTCCGTGGTGACCCCCGGCGGCACGGTCGCGGCTCCGGCCGCCTTCGACTACACGGGCGCCCCGCCCCCGCCCCCGCCCGCGCCGACGGTCGGCAACCTGACCTACCCCAGCGGCCCGGCCGCCGGCGGCACCCAGGTGTACCTGCAAGGCACCAACCTGACGTACGGGACGGTCGCGTTCGGCGGGGTGCCGGCCGCGCACGTCTCCTGCGGCCCGTCCTTCTGCTCGGCCACCTCCCCGGCGGCGGGCCCCGGCCCGGTGGGCGTCACGGTGACCACGGCGGGCGGCACCAGCGCCCCGGTGACCTTCACGTACACCGCGTAGTCCCGACGTACACCGCGTAGTCCCGGCGGTTCCGATGCCCGGGTGCTCCGGCACCCGGGCATCGGCGTGTCCGGGGGCGCGCGCCGGCCCGGCGTCCGGGGGTGCGCGCCCGCACGGCGTCCGGGGGCGCGTACCGGCCCGGCGTCTGGGGCGTGCCCGCACGTCAGGGGCTAGTTGAACGCGTTCAAATCAAGGGTCTAGAGTCGGTTCCGCACAGACGGGACAAGGCCCCGCCTGCTCTTCGGCATGGAGGTTCGCACCATGGACACCAATCCGGGCACCGATCCCGCGGCGGTACTGCGCAGAGTCCGGCGCTGGCTCTGGATCTTCGTGGTCTGCCTGGCGCTGAGCGGCCTGACGGCCTTCCCGCTGGAGACCGAGACCCGCTGGCTGGCCGATCTCGCGACCGGGCCGGCCGCGCCGCTGGCCGACCGCTTCCCGGCCGCCCTGGACTGGATCGAACGCGTCCGCACCGGCGTCGCGGAGACCAATGACCACTACCCCTTCCTGGCCTACGGCACCGACTGGCTCGCCTTCGCCCACCTGGTGATCGCCGCCGCCTTCTGGGGCCCGATCAAGGACCCGGTCCGCAACATCTGGGTGATCCGCTGGGCGGTGCTCGCCTGCGGCGCCGTCATCCCCCTGGCCCTGGTCTGCGGGCCGCTGCGGGGGATCCCCCTGGGCTGGCGATTCATCGACATGTCGTTCGGAATCGTCGGCGTCGTCCCGCTGCTGATCGTGCTGCGGGCGCTGCGCCCGCTGGAACGTTCCTTCCAGGGGCCGGCGGCCGCGAGCTGAGTCGGAGCCGCCCAGCGCCGCCCCAGGGCGTGTGACCAGGGGTCGCACGCCGGTGGGCCCCCTGGGCCCGGGTCACGGGCAACGGCCTTCATCCGCAGGCCCTACCATCTGGCTCAACAGCTGCTGGAAGGCGGACGGGCGTGGCCGATGCGGTGATCGATCTCAATGCGGACCTCGGTGAGGGGTTCGGACGCTGGACGCTGACCGACGACGAGGCCCTGCTGTCCGTGGTGACCAGTGCCAACGTCGCCTGCGGCTTCCACGCGGGAGATCCGTCGACGATGCGCCG
Organism: Kitasatospora sp. NPDC058492; assembly: GCF_042720685.1. Taxonomy (NCBI): domain Bacteria; kingdom Bacillati; phylum Actinomycetota; class Actinomycetes; order Kitasatosporales; family Streptomycetaceae; genus Kitasatospora; species Kitasatospora sp. NPDC058492. The sequence continues at coordinate 38,668 of NZ_JBHXMU010000054.1, read as the reverse complement.
GGTCTGCGCGCTGGCCGCCGAACGCGGCGTCCGGATCGGCGCCCAGGTCTCCTACCGCGACCTGGCCGGCTTCGGCCGCCGGGCCATGGACGTCCCCCCGGAGGAGCTCGCCGACGAGATCGCCTACCAGATCGGCGCCCTCCAGGTCTTCGCCCGCGCGGCCGGCTCCCGGGTCTCCTACGTCAAACCGCACGGCGCCCTCTACAACCGGGTGGTCACCGACTCCGAACAGGCCGAGGCCGTGGTGGCCGGCGTGCTGCGGGCCGGGGCGGTCTGCGACGGACCGCTGCCGGTGCTCGGACTGCCCGGCTCCCGGCTGCTCGCCGTCGCCGAGGGCGTCGGCCTGGCGGTCGTCGCCGAGGCCTTCGCCGACCGCGCGTACACCTGGGCCGGCACCCTCGTCCCGCGCCGCGACCCGGACGCCGTGGTGCACGACCCCGAATCGGTGATCACCCGAGCCGTCGGCATCGCCCGGGACGCCTCGGTGGAGGCCGTCGGCGGCGAACGGATCGCCGTCGAGGCCCGCTCCCTGTGCGTCCACGGCGACACCCCCGGCGCCGCCCAGCTCGCCTGGCGGATCCGCGGCGCCCTCGCCTCCGCCGGGGTCCGGGTGGAGGCGTTCACGTGACGCCCGCCGCCGTCCGGCGCGTCGGCGAGCGGGCGCTGCTGGTCGAACTCGACGACACGGCGCAGGTCGCCGCGCTGTACGGATGGCTGCGCGAGCGGCAGGAGAGCCGGGCGCTCGGCGCGGTCGAGGAGATCGTGCCGGCCGCGCGCACGGTGCTGCTGGACGGCGTCGCGGACGTCGACGCGCTGGCGGCCCTGCTGCGCACGGCCCGTCCGTCGGCGGCCGCGGCGGCGACCGGGCCGCTGGTGGAGGTGCCGACGGTGTACGACGGCGCCGACCTCGCCGAGGTCGCCGCGCTGTGGGGGGTGTCCGAGGAGGCCGCCGTACGGATCCACACCGGGCCCGAGTACGTGGTCGCCTTCTGCGGGTTCGCGCCCGGCTTCGGCTACCTGACCGGGCTGCCGCCCCGGTACGAGGTCCCGCGCCGGGCCACCCCGCGCAGCAGCGTCCCGGTCGGCTCGGTCGCCCTGGCCGGCCCGTACACCGGCGTCTACCCGGGCTCCTCCCCCGGCGGCTGGCAGCTGATCGGACGCACCGGGCTCGCGCTCTGGGACACCGGGCGCGAGCCGGCGGCGCTGCTGGCGCCCGGGGTGCGGGTGCGGTTCACGGCGGAACGGGCGTAGCGGGGGTGCGGGCCGACGGCGGGCGGCGCGCGGGCCCCGGACGACGGCGGACGGGGCGGCCAGGGACGGGACGGCAGCGGACGGGGTGGGGGCGTTGAGCGGTTTGCTGGTGGTGCGGCCCGGACCGTTGACCACCGTCCAGGACCTCGGACGGCGCGGCGTCGCCCACCTCGGGGTGCCCAGGGCCGGGGCGCTGGACGAGCCCGCGCTGCGGGCGGCGAACCGGCTGGTCGGCAACGAGCCGGGCGCCGCCGGGCTGGAGACCACGCTCGGCGGGGTCGCCCTGCGCGCCCTCGGGCCGGTGGTCGTGGCCGTCACCGGCGCACCCTCGCCCGTCCGGGTGGACGGGCGGGCGGCCGCGTGGGGTGCGCCGGTCGCGGTGCCGGCCGGGGCGGTGCTGGAGGTGGGGGCGGCGACCGCCGGGGTGCGCGGCTACCTGGCGGTCGCGGGCGCGATCGCCGTCCCGCCGGTCCTGGGCAGCCGCTCGACGGACCTGCTCTCCGGCCTCGGACCGGCCCCACTCGCCGCCGGCGACCGGCTGCCGGTCGGCCCGCCTCCACCCGACCGCCCCCGGCCCGACCTGGTGCCGCTGCCCGCTCCCCCGGCCGAACTGGTGCTGCGGCTGCGGCTCGGCCCGCGCGCGGACTGGTTCGAGCCTGCGGCGCTGACCCGGCTCGCCCGCGACGGGTACCTGGTCTCCCCGGCCGGCAACCGGATCGGGCTGCGCACCGAGGGCCCGCCGGTCACCCGCGCCCGGGCGGGTGAACTACCCAGCGAGGGCATGGTGTTGGGCGCGGTGCAGATCCCGCCGGACGGGCGGCCGGTGGTCTTCCTGGCCGACCACCCGACCACCGGCGGCTACCCGGTGATCGGCGTCGTCCCCGCCGCCGACCTCGCGGCGGCCGCCCAGGCACGCCCGGGCACGCCGGTGCGCTTCGTACTGCTGCGGGAGCGCTGAGCGGCCGCGACAGCACGCCTCCCGGCGCGATCGCGGTTCCTGCACCACCGAGGCCAGCCGCGGCGGTGCATTCAGGCCGGGGCGCCGAACCACCTGGACAGGTGGCCGCGCAGGCCCTGCTGGTCCTCGCCGACCCAGGCCACGTGGCCGTCCGGGCGCAGCAGCACCGCGGGCACGTCCAACTCGTCGCTGACGTCGACGACATGGTCGACCCGGTCCGCCCAGCCCGCCACCGAGAGCCCGCCGGTCTGGTCGAGCAGCAGCCCGCGGCCGCCGTGCATCAGCCCGTAGAGACGGCCGCGCTTCAGCTGCACGTCGCGCAGCCGGCGGCCGAGCAGTTCATGCCCTTCGCCGAGGTCGTAGCGGACCCCGATCGCGATGATCTTCTCGATCAGGTACCGGTTCACCTCCTCGAACTCCATCAGCTCCGCCAGCAGCCGGCGCACCGCCTGGGCGCCGGGCTCCAGGGACATCAACTGGATCTGGGCGCGGGTGTTGTCCAGCACGTCGGCGGCCACCGGGTGCCGTTCGGCGTGGTAGCTGTCCAGCAGCCCCTCCGGCGCCCAGCCGTCGACCTCGGCGGCCAGCTTCCAGCCCAGGTTGAACGCGTCCTGGACGCCGAGGTTGAGCCCCTGCCCGCCGGTCGGCGGGTGGATGTGCGCCGCGTCGCCGGCCAGCAGCACCCGGCCGACCCGGTAGCGCTCGGCCAGCCGGGTGGCGTCGCCGAAGCGCGAGAGCCAGCGTGGTGAGTGCGCCCCGAAGTCCGTGCCCGCGACGGCCCGCAGCTGGTGCTTGAACTCCTCGAAGGTCGGAGCAGCCGTACGGTCCTCGGCCACCCCCTCGGCTGGCACCACGACGCGGTACACCCCGTCCCCCTCGGGGATGGCGCCGAACCGCAGCTGGGTCCTGCGGACCTCCGCGATGACGGCGGCGATCGTCTCCGGCTCCTCCGCCAGCTCCATGTCGCCCAGCAGCGTCTCCACCCTGGAGGGCTCGCCGGGGAAGCCGACGCCGAGCAGCTTGCGCACCGCACTGCGGCCTCCGTCGCAGCCGACGAGGTAGCGCGAGCGCAGCCGCGTGCCGTCGGCCAGTTCGACACTCACCCCGTCCTCGTCCTGGCTCAGCCCCACCAGTTCGCGGCCGCGCCGGAGCTCGGCGCCGAGTTCGGTCGCGTGCTCGGTCAGCAGCCGCTCGGTGACCGCCTGCGGGATGGCCAGGACGTACGCCTGGGTGGTGTCCAGCCGCTCCGGCCACTCCTTGCCGATGCCGGCGAAGAAGCCGCCGACCTCGAACTTCCGGCCGAGCGGGAGGAACCGCTCCAGCAGCCCGCGCTGGTCCATCACCTCAAGACTGCGCGCGTGCAGACCGCGCGCCCGGGCCGGCAGGGGCCGCTCCGCCTCCTTCTCCAGCACGAGTACCTGCACGCCGTGCAACCGCAACTCGCCGGCCAGCATCAACCCGGTCGGTCCGGCACCGACCACGATCACGTCAATCATCACAAACCCCCAGGTATGCCCGCAGATCCCGGCTTCGGCCGGTCATTCTGCGGCACGACCGGGGCCTTGCCGCAAGCCCCCCAGTCCGCTATACCTTGAGAGTGGCAAGGAGAGTCGGTGACCTCCTTGCCTTCGTTGTTTCCGCTCGCTGTTTCCGCCCGCTGTTTCCGCTCGCGGTTTGCCGCCCGCTGTTTTCCGCCCGCTGCGCGCGCTCCGCTCAACGCCCCGACAGCAGCTCCGCCACCACCCGCTGCGCCGGGTCGAGCGCCGACTCCCCGTCCTCCACCGTCCATACGGCGTTCTGCAGCACCCTGGCGAGCGTCCAGCCGACCGCCGCCTCGTGGTCCAGTTCCAGTGCCTCCACCAGGACGTCGAACCGCCACCGCAGCGCCCGGGCGACGTCGCCGGTGGCCAGTACGTCAGCCCAGCGGTTGCGCAGCGCCGGGAGGAGTTCGAAGCCGGGGTGCCCGACGAGCGGTTTGGGGTCGATGGCGAGCCAGGGGGCGCGGCCGCCGCCCTCGGGCGGGGCGAGGACGTTGCCGTAGTGCAGGTCCCAGTGCAGCAGCCGGTCGCCGGGCTCGGTGCAGACCTCGCGCAGGGCCGCGGCGCAGTCGGTGAGCAAGCGCCGCTCGGCCGGGTCGGCGAGGGCTGCGGCGGCCGCCGGGGCCCGCGCGAGCAGACCGTCGGCGAGGTCCGCCAGCCGTCGCAGGTCCGGAGCTTCGATCTGACGTCCAGTCAATTCCCTCAGCAAGCCTGCGAGGACGTGCAGCGCCTCGCGGTCGTCCGCGACATCCAGCAGTGAACGCCCCAGGTCGAGGCGTTCCAGCAGCATCGAGCCCGAGGCCGGTTCGTGGCCGAGGAGTCGCACGGCCCCTCGCCCGCCCCAGGCCCGGAGGGCTGCCGGCTCGCCCTCCGTCTCCTCGTCCACCGGCTGGAGCTTGAGCGCCGCGGGCGCGCCGTCGGCCCGCCGCACCGGCAGCACCAGGGCGACGACGCCGTGCGCCGGCGGGCCGTCCGGGCGCAGCTCCCAGCGTTCGAGCAACTCTCTTGCCAGCGCGGGGAGTCGGGCCGCCCAGGCGCGACCTTCGGGGCCGAGGGAATTCTCCAGGGACGCGGTCAGAGCGGGCGGGACGTCAACAGGCATCAGGTGGGCTCCTCTCCGACTTCCCAGCCTACGGTCGAGGTTCGAGGCCGGCCGCCGAAACGAAGCCGTCGAGGTTGTCGAGCATGATGTTGTGCCCGCAGTCCGGGACGGCCGCCAACCGTACGCCCGCTTGCCGGAGTTGGTCGGCGCCGCGCGGCTCGCCGTCCGCCTCCGGGTACAGGAAGGCGCGCGGGAGGTCGAGGCCGAGCAGCAGTTCGCGCATCGTCGGCACCGTCGCCCGGGCCCGGTGGACGGCGCTGCGGTACAGCGCCTCGGGCCCGGCGAGGCGCATCGTGGACCACCAGGACGGGCCGACCCACGCGGCGACCTCGTCCCGGCCGCCGGCCAGGAACTCCTCCTCGGTGAAGCTCGCGATGCCGCTGCTGCCGGGCCGGCGGCCGGGGGTGACCGGGTCCAGGTTGGCGTCGACCAGGACGAGCCGGGAGGCCGACTCCGGATGCCGGTGGGCGAGGACGACGGCGATCGCGCCTCCCATGCTGTGGCCGATCACCTCGACTCCGGCGAGCCCGGCCTCCGCCAGCGCCGCGGCGACGGCGTCGGCGTGCTCCTCCAGGGTGTATCCGAAGTCGGCGGGCCGGTCGCTGAGGCCGAAGCCGAGCAGGTCGAGCAGCAGCGAGCGGCGCCCGGTGAGCCCCGGGTGGGCGGCAGCGGCCGCGAAGTAGGCGGGCGAGCTGGCGCCGAGGCCGTGCAGGTAGAGCCGGGCGGGCTCGGCTCCGGGCAGCTCGACCCATCGGATCCGGTCGCCGTTCGGGGTGACGGGGGCGTGGCGCAGCACGGGGACTCCTCCTCCATCGGGGGCTGGGAACGCCCAGACCATACATCGCCATCGAGGTATAGCGGAATCGATATACCGAAGCTCCGAGGGACGAATCTGCGAGAGTGGCCCCATGCTGAAGCTCGCGATCCTCGGATTCCTCTACGACCGCCCGCTGCACGGCTACCAGCTGCGCCGCCACCTCGCCGCACTCACCGGGCACGTCCGCCCGATCAGCGACGGCACGCTCTACCCGGCGATCAAGCGCCTGGAGGCCGACGGCCTGCTGGTCCGCGAGACCGAGCCCGGCAGCGCCGCCGCACCCCGGCACACCCTCCACCTCACCGAGGCCGGCCGCACCGCACTGCTCGACCAGCTGCGCGAGCCCGAGCCGCTGGACATCAGCGACGAGAACCGCTGGTTCGCCCTGCTCGCCTTCCTGCGCCACCTCGACGACCCCGCCGCACAGGCCGCCGTGCTCCGCCGCCGCCTGGCCTTCCTCTCCGAGCCGGCGAGCTTCTTCTACGACGGCGACCGCCCGGTCGGCGCCGAGGAGTTCGCCGACCCGTTCCGCCGCGGCCTGCTGCTGATCGCCCGCGCCACCAGCGAGGCCGAACTCGCCTGGCTGCACGCCACCCTGGCCGAACTGGAAGACGTACCGACAGGCTGACGGTGACGGGCCGACAGGCTTCCGGACTGACCGACTGACGGACTGACCGAAAACCCGCTGCGGCGCCTTCCCTCCCCGCCCTGCCCGTGTTCCGATGACGCCCATGGCCAACGACACGCACACCGGCAACGTACGACGCGAGGGGCACGACGGAACGGGCCCGGGCGCGATCACCCCGGACGGCTGCGCCGTCGAGCTCTGGGCCCGGCTCCCCGCCGGCGACGCCCCGGACGTGATCGAGGCCGCGGTACCGGCCGGCGCCACCATCCTCGAACTGGGCTGCGGCGTCGGCCGGATGACGCACCCGCTGACCGATCGCGGCTTCACCGTGACGGCGGTGGACGAGTCTCCCGAGATGCTGGCCAGGGTTCGCGCGGGCATCCGCACCGTGCGCAGCCCGATCGAGCGACTGGACCTCGGCGAGCGCTTCGACGTCGTCCTGCTCGCCTCCTTCCTGATCCACGCGGGCGACGAGGCGGTCCGCCAGGGCCTGCTGGAGACCTGCCGCCGCCACGTCGCCGCGGACGGCTGCGTGCTGATGCAGCGGGAGGGTGAGGACTGGCACCTCAACGTGCCGCGCGAGGGCAGGCTCGGCACCGACGGCGTGTCGCGCATCGTCTCCTCGACGCCGGTCGGGGACGGCGTGAACTCCGTCCACGCCGAGTACGAGTTCCCGGACGGCCGTTGGACGCACACCTTCCGTTCCCGGCCGCTCACCACCGCCGCGTTCGACCGGGCGCTGGCGGACGCCGGTCTGACGGTCGAGAGCTACCTGACCAAGGACCGCACCTGGGTCCGCGTCCGGCCCGCCGGCTGAGCGGCGGAAGGGCAGGCGAAAGGCCAGGCAGAAGGCCAGGCGGAAGGGTCGGCGGAGGAGTCAGCGGGTCGCGGAAGGGCCGACGGGCAAAGCCGGGTCAAAGGGTGAACAAAGAATAGTCATCTTCACCCCGTACCATCGGCCGCGCGCCCGCCCGTGCACGGCCCGATGGCCGTGCGGGTCGCGGCCTGTCCGCCTGCCCGCACGCCCGCTCCGACCTGCGAGGACCGCACATGTACGACGACTCACGGATACCCCTGGTGGGTGTCTGGTGATCGACTGGTTCCACGGGGCCGTTCTCGGTCTGATCCAGGGGCTCACCGAGTTCCTGCCCGTCTCCTCCAGTGCCCACCTGCGGGTCTTCTCCGCCCTGCTGGGCTGGGACGACCCGGGCGCGGCCTTCACCGCCGTGACCCAGCTCGGCACCGAGACCGCGGTGCTGATCTACTTCCGCCGGGACATCGTCTCGATCGTGCGGACCTGGACGCTGTCGCTGTTCCGCCCGGCGCTGCGCTCGGACCCGGACGCCCGGATGGGCTGGTTCGTGATCATCGGCACGCTGCCGATCGGCATCCTCGGCAAGCTGTTCCAGGACACCATCGAGACCCACCTGCGCGATCTGCGGATCATCGGCACCACGTTGATCGTCTTCGGCCTGCTGCTGGCCTTCGCCGACCGCACCCGCGCGGTCCGGCACGCCCGGCCGATCACCGACCTCACCCTGCCGCACGCGGGTGTCTACGGCCTCGCCCAGGCGCTCGCACTGATCCCGGGGGTGTCCCGCTCCGGCGGCACGATCAGCGCGGGCCTGCTGCTCGGCTACAGCCGGGAGGCGGCGGCCCGCTACTCCTTCCTGCTGGCGATCCCGGCGGTGCTCGCCTCGGGGGCACTGGAGCTGTTCAAGATCGGCGAGGGCCCGGCGCCGGCCTGGGGGCCGACCATCCTGGCCACCGCGATCGCCTTCGCGGTCGGCTACGCGGCGATCGCCTGGTTCCTCAAGTACATCTCGCACCACAGCTTCCTGCCGTTCGTGGTCTACCGGGTGCTGCTCGGCGTCCTGATCATCGGACTGGTGGCCGGCGGTGTGCTGGCCCCGGACGCAGGCGTCGTGAAGTAGAACCGCGTTCCACCAGGACCCGCGTTCCAGCAGGACCCCGGAACAGCAATGGGCCGGGACACCCGAGGGGGTGTCCCGGCCCGTCGTTCGCCAGGATCGGGGAGGCAGCCACCGGCCTGCGGGGCCTGCGGGCCTCTCTTTCGGATCACGTCGGATCAGCGCGCGGCGTCGGAGTGCGTGCATCGCAAGGCGGAGGAGGGAGTCCATGCGGAGCATCGGCGACCGACGACAACGCGGCGAGGTGCGTGCTCCGGCGTCGCGCGCCCGGCGTGATCCGAAAGAGAGGCCCCTACCGCCCGAACTCCCGGGCGGCGGTCAGCCGACCGCGGACGGCGGCGTGGACCTCGGCCTCCTCGGCCGGATCGGCGGCGAGCCGGCGCAGGCGCTCCAGCACGCGCGCGTCACCCGTGGTGGCGACATGGCGCGCGGCGAGCTCCCGCGTGGACTCCTCGCAGTCCCAGAGGCACTCGACGGCGGGGCCCTCGGGGAAGTGCACATCGGTCACGGCGAGCGCCCGGGCGGCGCGGCCGCGCAGTTCGGAGGAGGCGGCCTCCCCGTAGATGTGGCGCAGCACGGGGACGGCGTCGGCGGCGACCAGCCGCCCCGCACCGTCGACCAGCGAGCCGAGCCCGGTACCACTGACCCCGCGGACGGAGACCCAGCGGCGCAACCCGTCGACGACGAGCGGTGCGTCGGCCGGCTCCCCGGCGTCGGCGAGCAGTTTGACGGCGGCCTCGCCGAGCGCGCTGTCCGCGCCCCCGGTGGCCGGGTCGGCCCAGCGGCGGGCCTGCGCCAGGACCTCGGGGCCGCGCATCCGGCCGACCAGTTCCAGGGCGGCGCGCACGATCCGGTCGTCGACGTCCACGGCGGCGGCCTCGATCAGCTCGACGGCGGCCGGGTCGCGCTGGTCGACCAGGTAGCGCAGTGCGGCCCGGCGGGCACCGGGCAGGCCCCCGCGGGCGGCCTCCAGCACGGCGGGGCGGTCCTCGGGCCGGACCACGGCGGTCAGGCAGCGGGCGGCCGCGGCGGCCCGGCGGTCCACGGCGTCGGGGGCGGCCGGATCGGCGGCGTCGGGCGCGGGCTCGGGCCGGCTGTCGGCTCCGCCGAGGAAGGCGCCGGCCCCGAGGGCGCCCAGGCTCCCCTGGTCGGCCCAGGCCAGGACGTCGGCGGTGGACCAGCCCGGGGTGACGCCGCCGCGGTTGAGCTGGCGCTGCCAGAGGTCGAAGGGTGACTGCTCGCTGGCCGCCGCCACTCTCGGGTGGTAGGCCGCCCACAGCCGCCAGGGCCGGGGCTCGTAGGCGTTGCGGATGAACTCGCGCAGCTCGGCGTCGCCCTCGGGGCCCGGGGCGAAGCGGTCCAGGACGGCGGTGCCGAGCAGCAGCAGGCCGCGGTCGTCGTCGCGCAGGGCGAGCTCGTCGAGGGCCCAGGCCCAGTTGGCGCCGGTGGCGGTGTACTCGCGCAGCATCAGCAGCGCGTCGCGCCGGCCGTACGCGGCGAGGTGGCCCAGGACGGAGAGGGCGAGGCCGGTGCGGTTCTCGTCGTCGCTGACGAGGTCCTCGGCGGAGTGGAGGTGGTCCTCGATGCCGTCGAGGGGGGCTTCCAGCTCCATGTAGAGGCGGGCGTAGTAGAGGGAGCGGTTCTCGACCTGCCAGTCGGCTCGCGGATCCCTGGTGACGCACTCCTCCAGCGCGGCGATGGCCTCGGTACGGTCGGCGGCCAGCGCGTGGAGCTGCCCGTCACCGCGGCCTCGCTGCAGGAGGCCGAGGAGGCTGGCACTGGGTGCTATCACTGGCTCGAACATGAGGTCAGCATCCGTTGCGGCGGTCGTAGTGGCAACGGGATTTCCGTCGCCGGGGTCTCTGGTCGGTACTGCGGTGGGCGCCCGGGCGCCGGAATCACCGAAGGTTACCGCCTCGCGCCACCTTCCGCACACAGGGCGACGAAGGCTGCTGCCACAGTGGCATATGCCAGGGGAATTTTGCCTGCGTTATGTCCAAATCGCCCGCAGGGGCGAGGGCGCTGTGCCACAGTCTTCTCACCACCGACGGCCCGCACGCGGCGGGCCACCCCCGAGCCATGGACCCGCCATGAAGATGCCCATAGGCGCCGCCCGCCCGCCGGACACCGCCACGGTGGACGGCGCCCCTGCGGGCGCGACGGACGACGGCGCGCGCGGCGAACCGAGCGGCGACGCCGACAGCGGAACGGACGGCAGAGTGGACGGCACGGCGCAGGAGCCGTCCAAGAACCCCGACCTCGGCGACGGACCCGACGCCGACGGCGGCCGCGACCACCTCATCGGCTCAGCCGAATGGGACCTCCTCACCGACCGCGTCCACTGGAACGCGGACACCTACCAGCTCCTCGGCTGCGACCCGGGCAACGGCCCGCTCAGCCTGGACCGGCTGCCCGACCGCCTCCCCGAGGCCGACCGGCCCGTGCTGCGCCGGATGATGACCGACGCCCTGATCCACGGCCGTATCTCCGCCGGCACCCTGCGGATCCGCCGCGACGGCGCCCCGCACGCCAGCGTCGAGTGCGCGGGCGAGCCCGTCCTCGGCACGGACGGCACCGTCACCGCCCTGCGCATGCTGCTGCGGCCGGCACCCCCGAACTGACCGGGGCCCGCCGGGGCCTCAGAAGCTCCGGGCCTCAAAAGCTCCGGGCCGCACAACCTCCACGTCTCAGGACCCCCGGGCCTCAGGACCGCTTCGGCCGCTTCTTCGCGTCCGCCGCCCGCAACTCCCGCCCCAGCTCGGCCCGCAGCTCGTCCACCACCGGCAGGCCCCGGTAGCGCGCGGTCAGCCGGTACATCTCACGCAGCCGGTCCCAGGTCCGGTGCGAGGAGTTCTGGCCGATCAGGTTCATCACCATCTTGGCCTGGAACTCCGCCGCGTCCGGCTCTCCGCTCAGCCAGTGCACCGAGGCCAGGGTGATCCGGTCGAACAGCGCCGAGCGCAGCTGTCCGGTGCCCTCCCGCAAGGTGATCACCCGCTCCGCGTGCCGCTGCGCCTGCGCCGCCGCCGAGGGGTCGTGCTCCGCCAGCGTGCGCAGCACCAGCGCCTGCATGCCGCGCAGTTCGGCCTCGTCGAATACCTGCATCCAGGACGGCGGCGGCTCCGGCGCCCCCTCGGCGAACAGGTCCTCGGCCTCGCCGAGCAGCCGCCAGGTGTCCTGGGAGTGCCCGATCGAGGCGTGCGCCCAGGCCTCGACGGTGTTCAGCATCGCGCGCGTTCTCGGCAGCACCCGGCCGCCGGCCGCCTTGGCCGCCGACATCAGGTCGATCGCGTCGTCGGCCCGGCCCAGGTGGACCATCTGCCGCGCGGCCCGGGAGATCGCCTCGCCGGCCCGCGGCCGGTCGCCGGCCTCCTTGGCCGACTCCGCCGCGATCATGAAGTACCGCTGGGCGGTGGGCTCCAGGCCCACGTCGTGCGACATCCAGCCCGCCAGCACCGCCAGGTTGGCCGCGACCAGCCACAGCCGCTGCTCCACCGCCGGGGGGTGCCGGTGCGTCAGCAGGCCTCCCACCTCGTTCAGTTGACCGACCACCGCCTTGCGCTGGAGCCCGCCGCCGCGCGCCGCGTCCCAGGCGCGGAACACCTGGACCGAGCGCTCCAGCGACTCCACCTCGTCGAGCCCGACCGGGCCCGCGTCGTACACGTCCACCGCGGGGCGCGCCCCGCCCTGGGTGATCACCTGGCGCGGCCCGGGGACCGAGGCCGCGTACGCGACCGCGTCCCCCCCGAGCCAGCCCTTCAACGAATCGGCGATGACCGTTCCGGCCGTGAGCGCGGCACCCGCGCCCACCAATCCACGTCGGTTCAGCATGAGGTCCATTCCCGTGAACTCGGTGAGGACCGCGGCCGTTCGATCCGGCGACCATGGCACTGCTGCGGACTGCGCCGCTCCGGACCTGGTGGGCCGGTGTCGTTCCAGACCGAGGTCCTCAGTGGTGACGACACGGCCGAGCCGCTCCGTGAACACGGCCGCCAGCACCCTCGGCACCGGATCCCGGGGGATCTCCCCCTGCTCGATCCAGCGCCGTACCCTCGACGTGTCGGTGGACAGCTGCTGCTGCCCCATCGCGGCACCCCGACGGTTGACCAGCCGCGCGAGCTCGCCCTTCGACCAACCGGTCAGGACGAACAAGTCAGCGAGTCGGGTGTTGGGTTCCCTGCTCAACGAAGCCCCCAGGTTCCTCGGCTGATTCGAGGCTAGAGGCTCCGGCAAGTGCCAGGCGAGCATTCGCCACCGTTCGCCAGGGCCCGCCAGACTACTAAGCCAGTGCGCCGCGGGTGTGTTGTAGGGGTGCGCCACCTCGCCCCCGGGTCGGGCGGCGTCCCACCGGCGTCGGGGCAGTCCCCCGACCGTGGCACGGGACGCTCCCGGTCCTCACCCGAGGGGGTGGCGCGGCCGGGTGGCGCGGGGGCGCCGGGCACGGCCACGGCAGTCCGGCCGACCGTACTCCCCAGGGTGCGGACGGCCGGAGCACCGCCGTCGTCCGGGTCTTCCGACCCCGCGTCCGTGCCCGGCGCCCGCGCACCACCCACCGCACCGAGTCAGGGCCGCCGTCACGCCAGGAAGCACGCGGCACCGGCCCTCCCCGCACCGCGGGGCGCACCTGCCGACGGACAGAAAGGGACCACCCTCACCCCATGTACTCCTCAGCGACGACCCCCTCGCCGACCGCGACCCGCACCGCGCTGCGCCCCCCCACCGCGGCCGCCGGGCGCCCCGGGCCGAAGCAGGTGCCCCCGTCGAGCCGCCCGGTGGCCCCGCACGGCACCGACGGCCGGTCCACGGACGCCCGGGTCCCGTCCGGCCGTACGGCGCTGGGGCTCCGCGGCCCCGAAGCGGCCCCGCCCGTCGGCGGCCGGCTCCCGCTCGCCCGCCAGGCCGACGGCCGGGTGCTGCGCCCGCCGCACCGGCCCGGCCAGGTCGGCGGCCCCGAGCGGATCGACCCGTCGGCGCTGCAGACCCCGGCGGTGCGGGCCGCGCTGGCGAGCGTCGCGCGGATATGTCCCGCGTTCACCCCGCGCCAGGTGCTGCGCGAGGGCAGCCGCCACATCCTGGTGGCGGGCACCATCGGGCGGGCCCCGGTGGTCGCCAAGTGCCTGGCGCCGCAGGCGGTGCGGAGTGGCTACTTCGAGCAGTTGGTGGCCGACTTCCACCACGAGGTGGCGGTCTACCGGGCGTTCGTCCGGCACCGCCCGCCGGTGCGGCTGCCCCGGCTGGTCGCCGCCGACCACGACCGTTGCGTGCTCGTCATGGAGCGCGTTCCCGGGCGCCCGGCCGCGCGGGAGCGCCACCCGGTCAACGCGCCCACCCCGGGCGAGGTGCGGGCGCTGCTGACCGCCGTCCGGACGCTCAACCTGTGGCGGCCGCCGACCGACGTGTTCCAGCCACGCATGGACTACCCGATGGAGATCGCCCGTTACCACTCGGTGGGCCAGCTCACCGACCGGGACGCCGGCGACCTGCGCGGCCTGCTGCACGGCCTCGGCCACACCCCGCTCCAGCTCTGCCACGGCGACGCCCTGCTCAGCAACATGCTGCTGGCGCCGTCCGGCCCGGTGCTGGTGGACTGGGAGCAGGCCGGCTGGTACCTGCCCGGCTACGACCTGGCGGTGCTGTGGAGCGTGCTGTCCGGCGACACCGCGGCGCGCCGCCAGATCAGCCAACTCGCCCAGAGCGGCGGCACGCTGGCCCGGGACGCGTTCCTGGTCAACCTGGTGCTGGTGCTGATGCGGGAGATCCGGCTGTACGACGTGCCGGGCGCCGGCGAGGAGCAGCGGATCATGATCCGCCGGCTCTACGACGACGCCGCGCTCGCCCGCCGGGCCGTCCGGGCCGCGGTCGGAACCCGCTGAGGCTCCGGGCCCCGAGCCCCCGGGGCCCGGAATCCGCTACGGCCGGCCGCCGCGCTCCAGGGCGGCCCGGCCGGCGGCCTCCAGGACGGCCTCGTCCGGGGCGAGGTGCACCCGGCTGCTCAGCACGTCCCGCAGGTAGCGCTCCAGCGGGTGACGCCGGCTCAGGCCGGGGTTGCCGGTGAGCGAGACCGCCTGCTGGACCGCCGCCGTCGCGGCCCGGGTGGCCAGCAGGTGGGCCGGGCCGGTCCGGGCGACCGCGTCCGGCTCGCCCCGGTCCACCCGGGGGGCCAGCCCCTCGACCAGTTCCTCGGCGCCGATCAGCTGGGCCTCGATCTCGCCGAGGGCGCAGCGGTAGCGGGGCAGGGTGCCGAGCGGCTCGGTCAGATTGGCCGGAGTGCGCTGGTTGAGGAAGCGGATCAGCCAGGACTGGGCGGCGCGAGCCACCCCGATCGCCACCGCGGAGAGCGCCAGGTCGTGCCAGGCGAGGGAGAGTTCGGCGGCCCCGGCCGCGTCCGCCGCGCCGCCCTTGGGAGCGGTGAGGCCGAGTGCGAGCTCGGTCGGCACCCGGACCTGCTCCAGCACCACGTCGTGGCTGGCGCTGGCCCGCAGGCCGACCTGGTCCCAGGTCGGGTCGATCTCCAGGCCCTCGCTCTCGCCGCGGACCAGGAACGTCCCCAGCCTCGGCTCCGGCTCGTCGGTCCGTGCCGTCACCGCCATCCAGGCCAGCGCCTCGGCGCCGGTGCAGTACGTCTTCCGGCCCGTCAACAACCAGCCCTCGCCGTCCCGCCGGGCCACCGTGTCCGGCAGCGCTCCGGGTCGGCCGCCGGGCTCCGCGCGCAGCGTGTTGACCAGGGCGGGCCCGCGCCGGGACTCGGTGAGCAGCCGCCGGTAGCCCGCCGTCGGCCAGGAGGCGCGGCGGGCCTGCTCGGCGTGCTGGAGCAGCGTGAAGGCGGTGACCACGGCCACCGAGGCGTCCCCGCGCCCGAGTTGGGCCAGTACCCGGACGGTGTCGGCGAGCGTGCCGCCCGGTCCGCCGTACCGCTGGGAGACGGTCAGGGTGAGCAGTCCGGCCTCGTGCACCGCCTCGATGCCCTGGTACGGGAAGGTGGCGTCGCGGTCGTGCTCCTCGGCGCGGGCGGAGAGCAGGTCGACCACCCGGGGCAGTCCGGCGAGGGCCGCGACGACGGCCGAGCGGTCGGGCGCGGGATCGGGCGCGGGGTGGCCGGAATCCGACGCTCCCGAGGCGGTGCCGGGCACGGCGGCGGTCGCGGTGTCGGACGGGCGGTCCGCGGGCGAACGGTCAGCGGCGGTGGTCGTCATGGTGCTGGGGCCTCCGGGCGGCAGCGTGGGCGCGGCAGATGCGGGCGGCACGCCGGACGGGCGCGCGGTACCGGACGGGCGGCCTCGGAGGTCAGTTCACGGCCCGCCCCCGGATTCGGCGCCGGCCACGAACGGCCGGCCGCCCGCCGCCTCGGGGACGAATCCCCCTCAGCGGCCCGGACACACCGCGCTGGCGGTGCGCCGCAGGTCCAGATAGCTGCGACGGGTCAGCAGCGGAAGACGGCACGACATGTTCGCGACTGTACGAACCTGTGATCGAAACCGTCAAGCGGCGTCCGAGCCCCGGTCGAGGCCGGTCAGCCCTGCTGGAACATGTCGGCCGGGAGCGGCTTCAACAGCTGATACAGGTCGTCCGAAATCGGTCGGTCCCAGGACGCGATGGTGACCTGGACGCCGTCGCTGCGCCCGAACTGGGCGCAGAACACCCGCTCCTCGCTGACCTTGACCTTCTTCACGATCAGCAGGTCGTCCCCGAGCATCACCGGGAAGTCCTCGGCCGAGACGAAGTCGACCGGCTCGTCGTTCTCCAGCGCCGCGAGCAGCTGCCGCACCTCGAAGGGCACGCTGTCGCCGGTCTCCCGGGCGGGCGAGCCCTCGGGGAGGTTGCCGATGAACATCGCCGGGCCTCTGCCGCCGAACAGGTCGTAGCGCAGGAAAATCCCCTGGCAGGAGCCGTCCGGGCCGGTCATCATGGCCGCACCGAAGTCGCCGGGCCAGTCACCCGGGTCCATCGCGAGCACGTCGAAGTCCGGGCCGGCGGGCTGTCCGGAGCGACGGCGGAGAAAAGACATGGGAACATCGTACGTGCCCGGCACACCACGCTCGCGAGGTGGGTGGGGCACCGTCGGGAGATCGACGCTCAGAGACCAATGTTGACTCTGAGCAACCGTCCGGGCTACGTTCGGTTCAGCACGACAGCCGTTCTGGGTTTCACCCTCCGGGGGGACGGCATGTCGCAACGCGGCCCTACACGCGTTTCCCTCACTGTGCACATCGTCGTGCCGAACTGCCGAGCACCCAGCTTCGTCGTCGCACACAGCACAGCAGACAAGCCAACAGTTCCATCACCACAAGCCAGATCCGCGGGGCCCCGGCCCGTCGCTCCCGCGGATCTTGCTCGGGACGCCGCCGCGTGGGGGCGTGCGGGTCCCGAGCAAACGGTGTCGCCGCCGAGTCGCTCTCGGCGTCGACGCCAGCCTCCCGGCGACTGCCGGCCCCTCGTGGGCCGGGACCGGCCGACGCACCCCGGTGCGCAGGGGATGACTGGGAGGATGGCCTGGCAACGCTGCCGGGTCGCACAGCAGGCGCCGTGTCTGGCCGCGTGGGGGCGGTGGGCACGGCGTCTGCCTGTGCTCATACTCTGAGCTGCGTTTGTCTAACAGTCAACAGAAATTCTGACGGGGCACGTTCAATAGATCATCAGTTGTGATGTTCGGGGCCGAAATCGACCGCGGAGCGGGCCCCGTTCCGACGGGGCCCGCTCCGCGGTCGTGCGACGGTGGCTCAGGTGAGGTCGAACTCGCCGTCCCGGGCACCGAGCACGAAGGCCCGCCACTCCCCCGGCGTGAACACCAGGACCGGACCGTCCTCCTGGCGGCCGTCCCGCATCCCGATGTACCCGTCCACGAACGCGATCTGGACATCCCCGACGCCCTGGCTGCTGCACAGCCACTTCGCCCCGCTGAAGTCCACCTTCGGCTTCCCGCTCGGCGCCAGCTGCGGCTCCGCGCCGCCCGCCTCCACGTCGATCCCACTGTTGACTGCCACTACCCGGTCTCCTCCCGACGGCTTTCCCGGCCAGCCTAACCACACCCGCCCGCCCCGGTCAGCGGGTTGACGAGGACTCCACCAGCCGGGCCCGGACGCCGCAGGAGGCCCGCTCAACGCGTGTCCCGCCCGACGGGGGCCACCGGAGCTGCCAGAGTGCTTGGCAGCGCGGGGGACCACCCCCGCCGGCCGTACACGGGCCCTCGACGGCCCTCGACGGCCCGCCCCGGCCCCGCGAACCCGATGCGCACCGGACGCGGCCCGCACCACCTCGCCCAGCACCGCCCACCACCACCCGCCACCGCCCAGAGGGAGCAGCCGATGAGCCGCCGGGACGGCACCCGCGCCGATGTCATCCCCATCTCCGACGCCCCCTCGGCCCACCCCCCGGCGCCCCGCACGCCACCCGCGCCCGCCACGCTGCCCCGGCCCGCCTCCGGCCGGCCCCCCACGCACGGCCGGGTCGGGATCGTCCTGGTGTCGCACAGCCAGGAACTGGCCATCGCGGTGCGCGCGCTCGCGCTCGCACTGACCGGATCCGACTCCCCCGCCCCGATCGCCGCGACCGGCGGGGACCAGGACGGTCCCGGCATCAGCGCGGTCCTGGTGGCCGCCGCCACCCGCCGGGTCGACCAGGGCCACGGGGTCGTGGTGCTCGCCGACCTGGGCAGCGCCGTCACCACCGTGCGCGCCCTGCTGTCCGACGCCGACGAGCACGGCCTCCCGTTCCCGGTCCGCTTCGCGAACGCGCCGTTCGTCGAGGGCGCGGTGGCGGCCACCGCCACCGCCACCGCGGGCGGCGACCTCGCCGCCGTCCTGGACGCCGCGGAGGAGGCCTACCGGCAGCGCAAGGGCTGAGCGGCCTCGCGAATTCCCCCCACCCGGGGTGACCGGACGGCTACCATCGGCGAAGGGCCCGGGCTCCCGGCCCGCCCGGGGAGGGGAGGCGAGGATGCGGACCGTCCGCCGTGCGCCGGTCAGGGGCGCCCCTTGCCCTCCCACACGAAGACCGCCGACCCCTCGCACTCCAGCGCGTGGCGCAGCCGCTCGTGCTCGACCTCGATCATCGGCGGCAGCCCGTCCAGCGGGTACCAGCCGACCTCCAGCGACTCGTCGTCGTTCACCCTCGCCTCGCCGCCGACCGCCCGGCACCGGAAGGTCAGCACCAGGTACTGCGTCACGTCGCCGTTCGGGTAGGTGACCTGCGGCGAGACGGTGACCGAGGCGAGCAGCTCGGGCACGGCCACCACCCCGGTCTCCTCCAGGCACTCGCGCACCACGCCGTCGGCGGGCTGCTCGCCGGGGTCGAGGATGCCGCCGACCGGCGCCCACCTCCCGTCGTCGGCCCGTCGGCCCAGCAGCACCCGGCCGTGGTCGTCCAGGACGACGGCGACGACGGCGGTCAGCCAGAGCGGGCGGGTGCCCACCAGGGCGCGGAGATCGGCGAGGAACGGGGGAATGGCCATACGCCGCAGCCTAGGCCCTGTCCGGCAGGCTCCCGGGCCGCCGCCACCGACGTGCGACTCGCGACGCGCGGGCTCATCGTGCGAGGCCGCCCTCCGGGCGCAGCAGGGCCAGCACGGTCAGCCCGAGGATCCGCAGGTCGAGCCGGAGCGAGCGGTGCTCCACGTACCAGAGGTCGAGTTCGGCCCAGTCCGGCCGGGCGAGCGGGCGGCGGGCCTGGAGCTGGGCCCAGCCGGTCAGCCCGGGCCGGACGGCGAGCCGACCGCGCTCGCGGCGGGAGTAGCGGACCACCTGGTCGGGGCGGACGGGCCGGGGGCCGATCACCCCCATCTCGCCGCGGGCGACGTTCCACAGCCGGGGCAGCTCGTCCAGGCCGGTCCGGCGGAGCAGCACGCCGAGCCGTCCTCCCCGGCTGGTCCGGAAGCGGAGGACCTGGAACTCCCGGCCGTGCTGTCCGGCCCGGGTCAGCCGCAGGAGCACCGGGCCGCGCGCCGTGCAGCGGAGCAGGGCGGCGATCACCAGGGCCAACGGGAGCGCGACGATCCCGGCCAGGGCGGCGAGGGCGAGGTCCCCGCCGCGCTTCATCCGGCGGACACGGTGGTGCGCGGTGCGCCGTCCGGCTTCCTGCCGGGTTCTCCGCCCGGTTCTCCGCCCGGATCGGACGTGGCGCTGCCGCCCATCTCTTCCCCTCCACGGCACCGTCGAGTCCACGGCACCGTCGAGCCGCAAGAACGCATTCACAGTAAAGGCGCCTTGGAGCCGTCGCCCGGGAATGGTGAAAGAAGTGGGCAGAGGATTGTCCGACAGGCCGAAATTCGGTCGATCTGACCAATATTGCTCGATCTGCTGCTCGATCTGCCGCTCGGAATGCCGAGGGCAATCGAAGTACAGCCGTCCACCGAAGGCCGGCCGGTCGCTGAGGAGGTTAGAGCGCGGCGCCCCGGCGGTAACGCAGCAGCCCGAACGCGATCCGGCCGAGCAGCAGCACTCCCGCGGCCAGACAGCCCGCCACCGCCATCGCCCAGGCCGGACCGTCACTGTCCGGAACGATCACCGCCACCACAATGCCCAGCGCGAGACAGGCCAAACCCACCACCGCCAGCAGAAGCTGGTGGGTGACCAGGGCGCCACCACTCCACGCACGGGCCATCCTGGTCGCGCCGTGCAGGTGGAAGGGATCACGGTCCGCATCTGCCATGAGCCCAAGGTACCCCCGGCGAACGCCGGAGGCAGCCCGCAGGGAGTGAACGTTCGACCACCCGGTGCGACCGGCCCGCCGACCTCGCCCGAGCAGGTCGCGGACCGGCCCCGGTCGTGCATTCCGGCTCCACATTCAGTTCACATCAGTTCACATCAGTCCACGAAAAATCCTCGTCCCCCCGGTACAACCATCCGCTCGGTGCAGCGGTCTCAATGGCATTGAGCGATCCAGGAGCCGTTCGCGGGAAGGGTGCGAGCCCCCCACCGCGGACCGGAATACCCAGGAGGCGGAGCCGCCGCCGCCTGGAGTCGGAGGCCGGGCTCCGTCCTCCGGCGGTACCGCCACGCCGCTCGGCGACCGAGGGGGAACCGTGCCGCAGTCCCAGTCCACCACGTCGATCTCCATGGCCCCCACCAGGCCCGTCCCGTTCGTGCGCCCGCTGCCGACGGCCACCCGCCGCCACCCGACCGCCGACCGGGGCAGGCCGGACGCGCGGGGCGAATGGCTGCGGTTCGCCCCCGTCCAACCCCTGTTCCGCGCCCGCGCCGCACAACGCCTCGCAGTCCTCGCCTACCACGGCGTCACCGACCACCGGTCCTTCGGCGCCCAGCTCGACCGGCTCCGAAGACTCGCCACCCCGGTCTCGCTCACCGCCGTCCTCCAAGCCGTCACCGAACAGCGGCCGCTGCCGCCCCGCAGCGTCCTGGTCACCTTCGACGACGCCGACCGCAGCGTCCTCACCCACGCCCTGCCCGCCCTCGACGCCCGCGGCATCCCCGCCACCGCCTTCGTCATCTCCGAGCTCATCGGCACCGAACGCCCCTTCTGGTGGCACGAGGCCGACTTTCTCGCCCGGCACGGCGGCCGTGCCCGCTCGCTCGACTGCGGGCACCCCTCCCAGCTGCTCCCCCGGCTCAAGGCCATGCCCGACCCCGACCGGCGGCGCAGCCTGCACGAGCTACGGGTCAGCGCCGACCGCCGCCCGCCTCGCCAGGAGCAGCTCACCCCCGCCGACCTGCTCGCCCTGCGCGACGGCGGCGTCGCCATCGGCAACCACACCCAGGGGCACCCCTGCCTCGGCCGCTGCGACGACGCCACCGTCCGCGCCGAGATCACCGGCGCCCACGAAGCCCTCACCCGCTGGCTCGGCGAACCCCCGATCGCCTTCGCCTACCCGGACGGCGGGCACGACCCGCGTGCCGAAACCGTCCTCCAGGAGCTCGGCTACCGCCTCGGCTTCCTCTCCGACCACCGGCTCGGCCCCCGCATCCCCTCCCACCCGCTCCAGATCAGCCGCCTCCAGGTCGACTCCACCACCAGCACCCGCCGCTTCGACACCATCCTCTCCGGCCTCGAACCCGCCTACCGCCGCTGGCGCCGCCAAGCCGTCGCCTGACCGGCCGGGGCGCGCGAGGGGACGCAGAGGGACTCAGGGTCGCTCAGGAGCGCTCAGGAGCGCTCAGGAGCAAAAATGAGCCCTGTCGGGGAGAGGTACCGGACCTCTGGGGGCGAAATTTGGCCCCGCCTCAGCGGCAAACCACCCGCCCGTGGGGCAAGGCCTTGCCTCACGGGCACAGACCGTCGGGCAGGCCGACTTCCTGCATCAGCCGCCCCGGACAGGCAGCCTCCGCGGAAGACCGGGACGGCCGGCCACCACGGGACTCCTCGACCGACCCCCGAGGTTGGAGGGCAAAGATTTGCCCCTCAGCTCATGACAGAGAGCCTGCTCTCGGCTGCCCCGGATGGGGATCAGCTGCGGTGGCCTTCCGCGCGGGCTGAAGGGTGGACCGCCGGCGGGCGAAAATTGGCCCGGCGGCGGCTCGGCGGGGGCCCGTCAGCGGCTCGCCGGGGGGCGAAGTGCTCCGCGAGGGCGGTGGGTGTCACGCCGGCAGCGTGCTGCACATCAGGGCGGCGAGGGTGCGCCCCTGGGGATAGAGGAGTGCGGCCGGGGGGAGGGCGGCAGGGGCGCCGGCGTGGAGCACGGTGATGGTGCCGGCGCCGGTGCGCGTGGGGTCGGTGACCCGGCGCAGGGCCTGGGCGGCGACGGCGTCGGCGGAGCCGTGCAGGGTGAGCGCCGGGGAGGCGGTGGGGGCGACGGCGGCGCGGATGCGGTCGTCGACCAGTTCGTAGTGCGTGCAACCGAGGACGATCGCGGCGGTGCCGGCGGGGGTGCGGGCGGCGGCGTCGGCGATGGCGGCGGTGATGGCGGCGTCGTCGCCGTGTTCGATGGCGTCGGCGAGGCCGGGGCAGGCCACCTCGGTCACGTCCGCGGTACCGCCGAAGTCGCGGATCAGGCCGTGCTGGTAGGCGCTGCCGGTGGTGGCCGGGGTGGCCCAGATGGCCACGGAGCCGCCGAGGGCGGCGGCGGGCTTGATCGCCGGGACGGTGCCGACGACGGGCAGTCCGGGTTCGAGTTCGGCCCGGAGGGTGGCGAGCGCGTGCACGGAGGCGGTGTTGCAGGCGATGACCAGCGCGTCCGGTTCGAGCGCCGCGGCGGCGAGCGAGCAGCCGCGGGCGAGGTCGGTGACCTCTTCGGAGGTGCGCGGCCCCCAGGGCATCGAAGCCGGGTCGGAGGAGAGCACCAGATCGACGTCCGGGCGCAGCTTCCGAAGGGCGGCGGCGGCGGCCAGCAGGCCAATTCCGGAGTCCATCAGTGCGATCTTCACGGGGCAAGACTTTAGTCGATCCGCCCGATCCGGCCGGTTCTGCGGCAAACTGCGGGAGTGACCGTCCTGTTGTGGATCGCCGCGTTCTCCCTGCTGGTCTGGCTCTGGTTGGCGTGCTGCCACGGGCTGTTCTGGCGCACCGACGTGCGGTTGCCGCCGCGCCGTCCGCCGGTGCGCTGGCCGCAGGCGGCGGTGGTGGTGCCGGCCCGGGACGAGGCGCAGGTGCTGCCGGTGAGCCTGCCGACGCTGCTGGCCCAGAAGTACCCGGGGCGGGCGCGGGTGATCCTGGTGGACGACCACAGTTCGGACGGCACGGGCGCGGTGGCGGCGGAGCTGCGGACGATGGACGGGCTGGAGCTGACCGTCACGACTCCTCCCCCGTTGCCCCCGGGGTGGACGGGCAAGTTGTGGGCGCTGCGGCACGGGGTGGAGCTGGCCGGTCCGGACGTCGAGTACCTGCTGCTGACGGACGCGGACATCGCGCACGGGCCGGACTCGCTGGCGGAGCTGGTGACCGCAGCGGAGAGCAACGGGCTGGACCTGGTGTCGCAGATGGCCCGGCTGCGGGTGGAGACCGGCTGGGAGCGGCTGATCGTGCCGGCCTTCGTCTACTTCTTCGCGCAGCTGTACCCGTTCCGCTGGAGCAACCGGCCCGGTGGGCGGACGGCGGCCGCGGCGGGCGGCTGTTCGCTGGTGCGGCGGGAGGCGCTGGAGCGGGCCGGCGGGGTGGCCGCGATCCGGGGTGCGGTGATCGACGACGTGTCGCTGGCGCGGGCGGTGAAGTCCTCGGGCGGGCGGACCTGGCTGGGGCTGGCCGGGGCGGTGGACAGCGTCCGACCGTACCCCCGGCTGGAGCAGTTGTGGCGGATGGTGTCGCGCAGCGCGTACGCCCAGTTGCGGCATTCGCCGCTGCTACTGCTCGGGACGGTGCTGGGGCTGGGGCTGGTGTACCTGGTGCCGCCGGTGGCCGCAGCGGCCGGGCTGGTCGCGGGGGCGCCGGCGGTGGCGGTGGCGGGCGGGGCGGCCTGGGCGCTGATGGCGGGCACCTACCTGCCGATGGTGCGGTACTACCGGCAGCCGGCGCCGGCCGTGCTGCTGCTGCCCTTCACGGCGGGTCTGTACCTGCTGATGACGGTGGACTCGGCGGTGCAGCACTGGCGGGGCCGGGGCGCGGCGTGGAAGGGCCGGACGTACTCGCGGGCCTGAGCGTTCCGGGCCCCGAATTCGCGGGCACGGCAGGCCGGTTGGCTCCATACTGCTCGAATGGACCGCCAGAGGATCTCCCGTCTCGCCCATGCCCACCACCCGATCGCGGCGCCGCTGACGGACGAGTCGGTGGCCCTGCTGCTGGAGCGCGCGACCGCCGGGGCGGCGGACGGCCGGGCGCTGGACCTCGGCTGCGGCGAGGGGGCGTGGCTGGTCCGGGCGCTGGCGGCGCGTCCGCGCTGGCGGGCGGTGGGGGTGGATCTGGACGCGGCGGCGCTGACCCGGGCCAGGGAGGCGGCGACCGTGCTCGGCGTGGCGCGCCGGATCGGCCTGCACCACGTGGACGCGCGGGAGTTCGACTCGGTCGAGCCCTTCGACCTGGTGCTGTGCGTGGGCGCCACCCACGCCTTCGGCGGGCTGCTGCCGACGCTGGCGGCGGCCCGCGAGCACCTGGCCCCGGGCGGGCGGGTGCTGGTCGGCGAGGGCTTCTGGGAGCGGGAGCCGTCCCGGGCGGCCCTGGACGGGCTGGGCGCGGCCCGGGACGACTACGCGGACCTGGCGACCACCACGGACCGGGTGCTGGCGGACGGCTGGACACCGGTGTCCGGTTACGTGAGCAGCCCGCAGGAGTGGGACGACTACGAGTTCGCGTGGACGGGTGCGCTGGCCGAGTGGGCGCTGGAGCACCCGGACGACCCCGACGCGGCGGCCGCCCGGGAGGCCGCGGACCGGCACCGGCGGGAGTGGCTGCACGGCTACCGGGGGACGTTCGGCTTCGTGACGTACCTGCTGCGCCGGGACTGAACCGCCGGGCGGGGCGGGCCGCCGGAGGGCTGTCCGACCCCGGCCCGCGGCGGGCTCAGTTCCCGCGCAGCTGCTCCTGCTGGACCAGGTAGTCCAGCACCTCGGGCATCGCCTCGACGCCACCGGCCTTGCTCGGCGAAGTCCGGTACTCGCCCTGGACGACCACCGTCGGCAGCTCGTTGACGCCGTAGCGGACGAACTCGACGGCGGCCTCGTCGACCGACCGCGCCACCTCGTCGGAGCGGTACGTCCGGCGGAAGAGCTGGGCGTCCACGCCGTGGCGTACCGCCCAGTCGGTGGCGGTGGCCTCGGTGGTGAGGTCGGTCTGGTCGGTGCGCACCGAGCGGAAGACGCTGCTCTGCAGGCGCTCGACCAGGCCCAGGCGCTCCAGCGTGTAGTACAGGCGCGCGTGGCCGCGCTGGGCGCCCTCGTCCGGGCCGCCCGGCCAGATCGCCGGGACGCGCCGCAGGGCGACGTCCGCGCGGTGCTTCTCGGCCCAGGCCTGCAAGGGCTGTTCGAGCTGCTGGGAGTGGACGCAGTCGTACCAGAAGAACTCGGCCGCCTCCGTGCGGACGCTCTCGCGCACCGGCTGCGGATGGTCCAGCTTGACGAACTGGGCACCCTCGGAGGGGGGTTGGTGACTCACCGCGCCGGCCTGGAGGGGGGATACGGCGATCCCGGCGGCGATGGCGAGCAGGACGGTGGACCGCAGCAGCGACTTCGAGTTCACACCGGGCAGTGTGCTGGCGGCGGTTCGTTACCGTCGAGTTCGGCCGGGCACGCTGGCCCGGATTCGCCCGATCGGCCCAGCCCGACGCCCGGCCCGGCGCGCAACCCGACACCCGGCCCGGCGCGCAACCCGACACCCGGCCCAGCACCCGGCCCGGCGCGCAACCCGACGCCCGGCCCGGCCCGCCGCCGCGGGTCTGTCACGGACCGGTGCGCGCCCCCGGGCCACCCCCCGCCCACACCTCGGCGACCAGCCCCTGCCAGGCGTCCACCACGGCGCCGAGCTCGAAGTGCTCCAACGCGTGCGCCCGGGCGGCCGCGCCGAGGCCCGCACGGTTGCACGCCAGCACCTTGGCCAGCGCCTCGGCGAGGGCGAGCGGGTCCCCGGGGGCGACGAGCGCGCCGGTCGCGCCGTCCCGGACCACCTCGCGCACCCACCCGACGTCGGTGGCGACGGCGGGCACGCCGGCCAGCGCCGCCTCGATCAGCGCGCCGGGCACGCCCTCGCTGTCGCTGGTGAGCAGCAGCGCGTCGGCGGCCCGGTAGAGCGGCGCCGGATCGGGCAGGGCGCCGAGGAAGTGGGCGCGGGAGGCGGCCGGGTGGCGGGCCAGCGTCTCGCGCAGCGGGCCGTCCCCGGCGATGGCCAGCCGGACGTCCGGCAGCCGGTCGAGGACGTCGAGGGCGAGGTCGAGCCGCTTCTCCGGGGCGATCGCGCCGATCCAGGCGACCAGCAGGACGTCGGCGGGCAGGCCGAGCGCGTGCCGGGCGGCGCGCCGGTCGGCCCGGCCGTCGGCGGGCGGATAGCTCTCGGCGGCCCGGGAGTTGGAGATCACGTGCACCTTGCCGTCGGGCAGCCGGAACTGCCCCTCCAGGACGGCGCGGGCCTCGTCGGTGAGCGTGGTGACGGCGGCCGCGCGGTGCATCAGCGCGCCGCCGCGCACCCGGCGCAGCCGGTTCGCCGTCCAGTAGCGGGGGTGGCCGACGGAGACGTAGACGAAGGGGGTGCGGGTGCCGGCCAGGGCGAGGGCGCAGGCCGCCAGGGTGTCGGAGCCGTGGGCGAGCACCACGTCGGCGCCGCGGGCGGCCGCGCGCAGCGCCCGCAGGGTGCCGGGGCGCAGGCGGCCGGAGCCGAGGACGGCGGCGCGTAAGTCCTCCTCGTCGGCGCAGGCGCCGGGGTCCGGGTCGGGCTGCCGGTCGGGCCCGTCGGGGCTGGCGCCCGGACCGGCCCCGGCGCGAACTCCGGTGCGGTCCGCGGCGCGGGGCCCGGGGAGGGCGGGACCGGGGGGCCCGGGGGACGGGTGCGGGGCGAGGGCGCACAGGGCGGAGGCCTGGCCCCGGCGGCGCAGTTCCCGGTGGAGGTCACGAGCGAAGTTCTGGGCGCCGCCGCGGCGTGGATCACTGATCAGGTGCAGGACGCGGGGACGGGTTCCGGCCGGGTCGGCCGACGTATGGTCGGGCATGGACCGACCTTGGCACAGCGCCCCGCGCCGTACAGCCCCTTCGCGCAACCTGGTGGTGGCCCGTGCGCCCGCGTGAATACACCTGATGTGCGCTGGTCGACTGCGGCCGTGCGCCGGTTGCTCCCGTCGTGCGCCCTGTTCCGCCCCCTCTCGCCCTGCCTCGCCTCGCCGCACCCCGGCGCCCGACCCCGGCCGCCGTACGGCTGGCGGGCCTGACGGCCACCTGCGATGCTGATCACCAGTCAGGGGGCGTCCGGCACGGGAGAACGGACGCGCCCGCAGCGGGCGGGGGTGGCCGGTGCAGGTGCTTCTGGTGGTCGACAGCGTGAACCGGACCGGCGGGGCGGAGCGCGCCCTGGTCTCGATGGCTCCCCAACTGGTGCGCGCCGGCGTCACGTTGGACGTCGCCTACCTCTACGACTCCCCCGGCGGCTGGCAGCCGGAGCTGACCGCGGCGGGCGCCGCCGTGTTCGGCGTCGGCCGACCGACCGGGGCCGCCACCGCCGCCGCGCTGCGCCGGCTGATCCGCGAACGCCGGCCCGATCTCGTCCACACCGCCCGCCACGCCTCGGACGTGCTCGGCCGCGCCGCCGCCCTGGCCGCCCGCACCCCGGTGGTTTCCAGCCTCCTCGACCCGGCGTACGGACCGGAGCAGTCGGCGGCGCACGGGGCGAGCCCCTGGCGGATGCGCACCGCGCAGGCCCTGGACGCGGCCACCGCCCAGGGCGCCCGCCGCTTCCACGCGCTCACCCGGCACGTGGCCGGCACGATGGCACGGCGGCTGCGCGTCCCCCGGCGCCGGATCGACGTGGTGCCGCGCGGGCTCGACCCGGAGCTGCTGGGCACGGCCACCCCGGAGCGGCGGGCCGCCGTGCGTGGTGCGCTGGAGCTGGCGCAGGACGTGCCGGTGGTGCTGGCCGCCGCCGGCCAGCACCACCGGAAGGGCCTGGACGTGCTGTTGACGGCCTGGCCGGCGATCCGGCGCGCGCAGCCCGGGGCCGTCCTGCTGCTCGCCGGCGCGGCGGGCCCGGAGAGCGCACGGCTGCGGGCGCTCGCCGAGTCCGCCGGGAGCGTCCGCCTGCTCGGGCCGCGCGAGGACGTGGCCGACCTGATGGCCGCTGCCGACGTGCTCGCCGTGCCGTCCCGCTGGGCGGGCCAGGGCGGCACGGCGATCGAGGCGATGGGCGTCGGGGTGCCGCTGGTCTGCGCGGACGTGCCGGCGTTGCGCGAGACGGTCGGCTCGGAGGACTACGCCCGGCTGGTGGCGCCGGAGCGGCCGGCCGAACTGGCGGCGGCGGTCGTCGACACGCTGGACGACCGGGCGGCGGCGCGGGTGCGGGCGAAGGCCGCGCGGGCACGGTTCCTGGCCTCGTTCACGCTGTCCCAGGTGTCCGCGCACATGGTCGAGTTCTACGAGCGCGCGCTGCGGGTGCGGCCGCTCTGACCCCTGCGACCCGGCGGCGGCCGGATCGACCCGTACGCGGAGCGCCCGGGCTGCGCCCGGATCCGGCCGGCGCGTCC
The DNA here is from genome assembly GCF_042720685.1 of Kitasatospora sp. NPDC058492. NCBI lineage: Bacteria > Bacillati > Actinomycetota > Actinomycetes > Kitasatosporales > Streptomycetaceae > Kitasatospora > Kitasatospora sp. NPDC058492. The sequence goes on along the minus strand of NZ_JBHXMU010000054.1, from coordinate 10,411 downwards.
TGCGGCCGGTTACGCGGATCGGGTGAAGGCGGTTGGACCTCGGCCCGGCCCGGTCGGCAGGATGTCCGGCCGGGGCGCCCGTCGCGCCGCCTCATCTCCCCCCTCCCCGTACGGATTTGGAGTCACCCGGTGTTCAAGGGATTCCGCAGCTTCCTGCTGCGCGGCAACGTGGTGGACCTCGCAGTCGGCATCGTGATCGGCGCGGCCTTCACCGCCGTGGTCACCGGGTTCGTCACCGCCTTCCTCACCCCGCTCATCGGGGTCGCCACCGGCGCCGTCGGCGACTTCACCCAGAAGACCTTCGAGGTGGCCGGCACCCGGTTCCCGTACGGGGTCTTCGTCAACGCGCTGATCGGGTTCGTGCTGGTCGCCGCGGTGATCTACTTCGCCGTGGTGCTTCCGGTCGGCAGGCTGCAGGCGCGCTTCGAGTCGGCCAAGCCGGCGCCGGTCGTGAAGGTCGACTGCCCGGAGTGCCTGAGCCCGATTCCGGCCGCGGCGACCCGCTGTTCCTTCTGCACCTCGGAGGTCGCGGGCCGGCCGGGCCTCCCGGCGCAGGCGCAGGCGTTGCAGGCGAGCTGACCACTGGCCCGAGGCCGCTGACGGGGACTTTATTCCCGAAACATTCACGAGCCCTCGTCGGACCGTCGGCGGGGGCTCGAATGCGCCGGCGCACGCCCTGTCCGCAAAAGTTTCTCCGGCGGGCCCCGAACCGTCCACCGCCCGGTCACCGCAAGGGTTCGCCGCGCCGCCGTCCGGGTACTGTTCGATCACTGACGGCACGCCAAGGTTGTCCGGAACTGAACGCCGGTATGTCCGTTCTTCCTACTTTCGAAACCTTTGTGCGAGCGAAGACTGTGTAAACAGTCGAACTGCTCCCCCTCCCGCTCTCCTCAGCAGGCGCGTTGTGGGCTTACCGTATGCCCCATGACCTCGCCCCGCTCCTACGACGGAGTCGGCTACCCCTCTCCGTCCTTCTCCTCCGGCACGCCGATCTACGACAGCCTCGTGGCTGAGCGCGGCGTCCCCCAGATCGCACCCATCAACGTGCCGGCGGCCCTTCCGCCGGCCATGTCGTCCGGTTACGGGGCCAGCGCCGGCCCGTCCTACGAGAACCGGTACGGCAACGGGTACGAGAGCGCCGGCAGCAACCTCCCCGCGCTGCCGCCCGCCCGCCTCGCCCTGGGCCCCGGCCCGAGCAGCGGCCCCTCCGCCGGTCCCGCCACGGCGTACATCCCCGCGCAGCCCGCGCCGGCGTACGCCTCCGCGCCCCAGCCGCCCGTCCCCGGCTACGGCGCCCCCCAGCAGTACCAGCGGCCGCAGCCCGCCGCACCGGCCTTCGCCCAGACCGCCAGCGGCGGCTACCAGCCGACCGGCGGCCAGAGCTTCGGCGGCCAGAACACCTTCATCGGCGGCCAGGGCGGCCAGCAGTCCTTCGGCGCCCAGCCGATCGGCGGTCCGGGCGCGTTCGGCCCCGGGCAGCCGGGCGGCCAGCCGCAGGGCGGTCCGCAGAGCCTCGGCGGCCAGCAGTCCTTCGGTGGCCCCGGCCAGGCCGGCCCCGGCTTCCAGGGCCAGGGCGGCGACCAGGGCTTCGGCGGCGCCCAGCTGCGCCCGGCCATGGCGCCGGTCCGCCCGATGCAGCCGCAGCGCCCGGGCCCGTACGGCGAGCCCGGCCACAACGCCTACAACGCGGGGGGCCAGCAGGGCGGCTACCAGCAGCAGGGCCAGGGCTACTGAGCCACTGACCTCCAGGGCCGGACCCCACCCGGCCCGCACCCGCACCACCTGAGCACCACCCGGCGCGCTCCCCGCGCCGGGCGTACGGAGAAACGGGTCATCCACGGACCGCCCGGAACGCCCCCCACGGCGTCCCGGGCGGTCCGTGCGCGTACGGGGGCCCTGCGGACCGCCGGGAACCGGCTGGCAGGATGGGGGAATGCAGCTCACCGGACTCCACGTCTACCCCGTCAAGTCCATGTACCGCCTGAGCCCCGACACCGCCGCCGTCGAACCCTGGGGCCTGGCCGGAGACCGCCGCTGGATGCTCGCCGACACCACCGGACGCTTCGTCAGCCAGCGCGAGAACGCCGCCCTCGGCCAGATCCGGCCCGACCTGCTCCCCGACGGCGCGCTCTCCCTCACCGCCCCCGACGGCTCCCGGATCGAGGTCCCCGCGCCCGCCGTCGCAGCCGGCGACCCGCTCGCCGAGGTCGAGGTCTGGGGCACCCGCTTCCGCGCCGCCGAGGCCGCCAAGGAAGCGCACCGGTGGATCGCCGAACACCTCGGCGACTACCGCCTGGTCCACCTGGACGACCCGCACGCCCGGCCGGCCGACCCCGACTACGCCGAGCCCGGCACCACCGTCTCGATGGCCGACGGCTTCCCCCTGCTGCTCACCACCACCGCCTCGCTGGAACGGCTCAACGAACTGATCGCCGCCGAGCACCCCGACGGCCACGAGCCGCTGCCGATGGAGCGCTTCCGCCCCAACGCCGTGGTGGGCGGCGCCGAGCCGTGGGCCGAGGACGGCTGGCGCCGGATCCGGATCGGCGACCTCACCTTCAAGGTCGTCAAGCCCTGCGGCCGCTGCGTCATCACCACCACCGACCAGGAGAGCGGCGAGCGGCGCGGCCCCGAACCACTGCGCACCCTGGCCCGGCACCACCGGCTGCTGAAGAAGGCCGCGTTCGGGCAGAACCTGATCCCGGAGCGGCCGGCCGGCACCACCGGCGACGTGCTCGGCACGCTGCGCGTCGGCGACCGGGTCGAGGTGCTGGAGGACGGGGCGCAGTGGCCCGCCGACGCGCGGGGGTGAACCGGCGGCGCTCCGGTTCACCGGCTCCCCCCGCCGCCGCCCCTGCGGCGCGTCCCCGTCTCGGAACCACAGGTGTGCGCGCTCGTTGAACATGTGGTCGGAACCTGTGGCGAAGGCGCGAGCCCCCGGTGCCCGCGCGACCGCGGCCGACCGGACCACCCATGGAGGCGCGCTACGGTGGGCGGGCGGCCCGCGCGTACGGCCCGTTGAACGCCGGCTCGACGAAGGTGGGGACGACAGACCGTCATGGCAGAGCACAGGGTCCGGGTCACCCAGGACAGCGCATCCCGCTGGCGCCGCCGCGCAGGCGAGTACGACACCCTCGCGGAGGCCCTCGCGGCCGCCGAACCGGGCGACACCGTGACCGTCCGGCCGGGGACGTTCCGGGAGAACGTACTGCTGGACAAGCCCGTGACGATCGTCCCGGCCCAGGGCCCGGGCACCGTCCGGATCGACCCGCCGTCCGGAGTGGCGCTGACCGTCACCGCCGACGCCATCGTCCGCGACCTCGTCGTCGAAGGCGGCGACAGCTCCACCCCGGCCGTCCTGATCACCGGGCCGCAGACCGCACCCTCGCTCAGCGGCTGCCGGATCGAGACCCGCTCCGCCACCGGCATCGAGATCACCGACGGTGCCCGGCCCACCCTGCGCGGCTGCGTCGTCGCCAACCCGGCCGGACTCGGGCTGCGCCTGCGCGGCCCCGGCACCGCCGCCGCCCTGGAGGACTGCGAGGTCGCCGCCGCCGGGCAGGCCGGACTCGCCGTCCTCGGCGGCGCCACCGCCGCCCTCGACCGCTGCCGGGTCCACCACGCCGTCGGCGCCGGCGTCCTGCTCTCCGACCCGGGCAGCGCCGCCGAACTGACCGGCTGCGAGATCTACGAGATCCGCGGCAGCGGCGTCCAGGCCGAATCACAGGCCCGCGGGCGGCTCGTCGACTGCGAGATCCACCGGGTCACCGGCAACGGCCTGACCCTGGACGGCGAGGCCGAACTCGTCCTCACCGGCTGCCGGGTGCACGACCTGCCGGAGAACGGCGCCGACCTGCGCGGCCGCTCCCGGCTCAGCCTCAACCACAGCACCGTCCGGGACTTCGGGCGCGGGGCGCTCTCGGTCTGGGACCAGGGCACCGAGGCCGTCGCCGAGTCCTGCCAGATCCACGGCTCCACCGGCGAGTACCCGGCGCTGTGGGTCAGCGACGGCGCCCGGCTCACCCTCACCGACTGCTCGCTGTACGACCTGCCGGACGCGCTGTTCGTCCTCGACCGGGACTCCGCCGCCACCGCCGCGGACTGCTCCTTCAGCCGGATCCGCAGCTCGGCGGTCTCGGTCAGCGGCGGCGCGGCGGTGACCCTCACCGGCTGCCGGGTCCAGGAGGCCGGCACCGGCCTGTGGTTCCGCGACCACGGCAGCGGCGGCCTGCTCACCGGCTGCGAGATCTCCGACGTGGCCACCGGGGTGATCGTCACCAAGGGCGCCGACCCGGTGCTGCGCGACTGCACCGTCCGGGCCAGCACCGACGCCGGCGTGTACGTCTCGGCGCAGGGGCGGGGCACCTTCGAGGACTGCCGGGTCTCGCACGGCAAGGGCTTCGGCTTCCACATCATCGACGGCTGCCGCACCCAACTGACCCGCTGCCGGGCCGAGCAGAACGAGCGGGCCGGCTTCGAGTTCTCCGAGCCCGGGCCGGTCGCCGAGGGCTGCACCTCGGACGACGTCGCACCGGCCGCCGGTGCGGCCGAGGTGCCGGGCCCGCGGGCCGCCCAACTGGCCTCCACCAGCACCCCGTTGGCCGGGAGGGCCGGGAAGGCCGGGGTGGCCGGCACCGCCGCCGCGTCGGCCGCCACCTCGGCGATCGCCCCGATCCCGGACTGCCGGCCCGCCGACGAGGCGCTCGCCGAACTGGACGCGCTGGTCGGGCTGGCCACCGTCAAGCAGGAGGTGCGCACACTCATCGACCTGATCTCGGTCGGCAAGCGCCGCCGCCAGGCCGGGCTCAAGGCGCCCTCGCTGCGCCGGCACCTGGTCTTCACCGGCGCCCCCGGCACCGGCAAGACCACCGTCGCCCGGCTCTACGGCGAGATCCTCGCCTCACTCGGGGTGCTCCAGCGCGGACACCTGGTCGAGGTGGCCCGGGTCGACCTGGTCGGTGAGCACATCGGCTCCACCGCGATCCGCACCGCCGCCGCCTTCGACCGCGCGCGCGGCGGGGTGCTCTTCATCGACGAGGCGTACGCGCTCGCCCCCGAGGACGGCGCGCGCGACTTCGGGCGGGAGGCCATCGACACCCTGGTCAAGCTGATGGAGGACCACCGGGACGAAGTGGTCGTCATCGTGGCCGGCTACACCCTGGAGATGGAGCGCTTCCTCTCCGCCAACCCCGGTGTCTCGTCCCGCTTCTCACGCACCGTCACCTTTCCCGACTACACGGCGGACGAGCTGCTGGAGATCGCCCGGGCCCAGTGCGCCGAGCACGAGTACGCGCTCGCCGAGGCGACCGAGGGCGTGCTGCTGGACCACTTCGCCCGGCTGGAGCGCGGCCCCAACTTCGGCAACGGACGCACTGCGCGGCAGGTCTTCGAGACCATGGTCGAGCGGCACGCGATGCGGGTCGCCCACCTCGCGGACCCCTCGACGGAGGAGCTCCAACTCCTCGTCCCGGCCGACCTGCCGGGCGCGCCGCTGCCCTGACGCCGGGGGGCTCGGCGCTGTGGCGTCGGGCGGGGAGGGCGGCGAACAGATAACAGAGTCTGAAATCTGTTATCTGAAAGCTGTTATCTGTTATCTGTTCGCGGTCATTTGTTCGCCGCCGCCAACGCGAGCAGGTGGGCAGGCGGGCGAGCGGGCGGCCGGCGACCTCGGCGTCAGCCCGTCCAGGCACCGCCGGCGAGGAAGGACTCCAGCACGGCCCGGTACGGCGCGATGTCGATCCGCTCGCCGGCCAGCCAGTCGTCCGAGTAGTACTTGTCCAGGTAGCGGTCGCCCGGGTCGCAGATCAGACCGACCACGCTGCCCCGCCGCCCCGCCGCCCGCATCTCGGCGACGATCTTCAGCGCGCTCCACAGCCCCGTCCCGGTGGACGCCCCCGCCTTCTTCCCGAGCACCTGCTCCAGCACCCGCACGGCGGCGATGGAGGCGGCGTCCGGCACCTTCATCATCCGGTCGATCGCCCCCGGGACGAAGCTCGGCTCCATCCGGGGCCGTCCGATGCCCTCGATCCGCGAGCCCCGCTCGCAGACGGCGTCCGGGTCGTGGTGCACCCAGCCGTCGAAGAAACAGGAGTTCTCCGGATCGGCGACGCAGATCCGGGTGTCGTACTGCATGTAGTGCACGTACCGGGCGATGGTCGCCGAGGTGCCGCCCGTCCCGGCGGTGGCGACGATCCAGGCCGGCTCGGGGTGCGGCTCCAGGCGCAGCTGGGCGAAGACCGACTCGGCGATGTTGTTGTTGCCGCGCCAGTCGGTGGCCCGCTCGGCGTAGGTGAACTGGTCCATGTAGTGCCCGCCGGTGCTCTCGGCGAGCCGGGCGGAGGCCTCGTACACCTCGTCCGAGCGGTCGACCAGGTGGCACTCGCCGCCGTGGAACTCGATCAGGTCGATCTTGGCCTGGCTGGTGCTCTTGGCCATGACCGCGATGAACGGCACCCCGACGAGCTGCGCGAAGTACGCCTCCGAGACGGCGGTGGAACCGCTGGAGGCCTCGATCACCGGCTTGCCGGGGCGGATCCAGCCGTTGCAGAGCCCGTGGAGGAAGAGCGAGCGGGCCAGGCGGTGCTTGAGCGAGCCGGTCGGGTGGGTGGACTCGTCCTTGAGGTAGAGGTCGATCCCCCACTCGCCCGGCAGCGGGAAGCGCAGCAGGTGGGTGTCGGCGGAGCGGTTGGCGTCGGCCTGGACCTTGCGCACCGCCTCCTTGAGCCAGGCGCGGTACTGCGGGTCGGTCCGGTCGACGTCGACGGTCGGTTCGATGCCGGTGGTCGGCGCGACGTCGACGGTCGGCTCGACGGTCGGCTCGACGCTCGCGGTCGACTCGATGCCGCTCGCTCCGCCGGACTGGGTCCCGCCGGGTTGGGTGCTCATGGCCACTCTCCCTCGTTACGACCCCCCACTGCTCACTACGAGTGTATGAGAGTCACGATAAGTGACCGTTTTCACAGTCCCAGCTTCCGCTTATCGCCCCTGGTCCGACCTGTCGCCCCCAGCCCGACGCCCGGCCCCGGGTTCAGCCCGCCGTCACCGACTGCGGGTCCGCCAGGTACGGCCCCCAGCCCAGCTCCGCCGCACCCGCGAGCGCACCGTGCGCCAGCTCCGCGCCGACGATCGGCACCCGTCCGCTGCGCCCCCACAGGCTGCGCTCGGCGACCACCGCGCGCAGCCGCTCGGGCGCGGCCTCCAGCAGGTCGAGGTGGAGCCCGCTGAGGACCACCCGGTCCGGGTTGAGGATGTTGGCGACGCCCGCGAGTCCGAGCCCGAGCCGGTCGATGACGTGTTCCACGGCGGCCCGCGCGCGCTCGTCGGTGGCGGCCGCCCGGCACAGTTCGCGCGCCTGGTCGAGCAGCGGACGCCCCGGTTCGGGGGTGAGCCCGGCGGCGGCGAACAGTGCGTCGGGGTCGGTCTCGGAGTTCAGGCAGCCCCGGTTGCCGCACGGGCAGAGCCGGCCCTGCGGGTCGACGGTGAGGTGGCCGACCTCCAGGGCCAGCCCGGCGCTGCCGGTGTGCAGGTGGCCGTCGATCACCAGCGCACCGCCGACGCCGCGGTGGCCGGAGGTGACGAGGAGCAGGTGACGGGCACCGCGCCCGGCACCGTGCCGGTACTCGGCGAGCGCGGCGAGGTTGGCGTCGTTGGCGAGGGCGGTGGGCAGTGGCCGACGGGCGCCGGGGCCGTGGTCGGCGCGGCCCACCTCGACGTCGTACAGGTCGGCGACCGGGGTGCCGCTGGGCCAGGCGAAGTGCAGTGCGGCGAGCGCGGCGCCGTCGGGTTCGGTGACCGGGTTGGGCAGGGCGAGCGCGGCGCCGAGGCAGCGCCGGCTGGTCGCGCGGGCGAGTTCGGCGCCCGCCTCGGCGACGGCGCGCAGCATCCGGACGGGGTCGGTGGCGGCGGGCAGCGGCAGGTGGACGGGCGGGTCGAGCAGGCCGCCGAGGCCGGCCAGGGTGACGCTCAGTCCGTCGGCGTGGATCTGCCCGGCGACCACGACCGGGCCCTGCGGGTCGATCGCGAGCCGGTGCGAGGGGCGTCCGCGTCCGCCGCCGGCCGGGCGCGAGTCGACGGTGATCAGCCCGAGCGCCTCCAGTTCGGCCGTGACGGCCCCGGCGGTGGCCCGGGTGACGTCCAGCGCGCGGGTGAGCGCCGAGCGGGTGGGCGTCTGTCCGGTGTGGATGAGCGAGAGCGCGGGGCCGAGCAGCGTCCGACCGCGATCGGGGGCCGCGCGGCGGTGGGCGTCGCGCTGCGCTTCGAGGTCGGTTCCGGAACCTGGTCGCGGACTTGAAGGTGAGAGCTGCACGCCCCTATTGTGACTTTGTGCCGCTTCGAAACAAAATCCGCCCGCGTCCTCGACCCGACCAGACCTCCCCCCAGTCTCTCAGCACACCCCCCGGCACGGACAGCCCCTGGGGCTCGGCACGGCTCGCACTCACCGCGTTCTTCGCCGTCGACGGCTTCCTCTTCGCCGCCTGGGTGGTCCGCATCCCGGACATCCGCAGCCAGGTCAACGCCTCGCACAGCGCCCTCGGGCTGGCCCTGCTCTGCCTGTCGATCGGCGCCGTCCTCACCATGCCGCTCGTCGGGCGGCTGTGCCTGCGGTACGGCTCGCGCCCGGTGACCGTCGGCTCGCTCGCCCTGCTCAGCCTCGCCGTCCCGCTGCCCGCACACGCCCACTCGGTCACCGCGCTCGGCGGCGTGCTGCTGCTCTTCGGCGCCGGGTACGGCGGCGCCAACGTCGCGATGAACAGCGCCGCCGTCGACCTGGTGGCGCAGCTGCGACGGCCCGTCATGCCGAGCTTCCACGCCGGGTACAGCCTCGGCGGTCTGCTCGGCGCGGGCCTCGGCGGGCTCCTCGCCGGTGCGCTGAGCACCGCCTGGGCGCTCGCGCTCGGCGGTCTGCTCGGCCTCGCCGTCACCGCCGCCGCAGGCGTCGTCCTGCTGCGCAGCCCGGCCGCGCCGCTGGTCGCGCCCGGCCGCACGGGCGACGGCGACGCCACGGGCGACGACGCGAACGGCCACGGCACCCGCGCCACGGCCGGCCGCGCCGCCCCGCACCTGCGGCTGCTCGTCCTGCTGCTCGGCCTCACCGCGCTGTGCACCGCGTACGGCGAAGGCGCGATCGCCGACTGGACCACCCTCCACCTCACCGACGACGTCCACGCCAGCCCCGGGACGGCCGCCGCCGGGTACGCCGCGTACGCCTTCGCCATGACCAGCGGACGGGTCGGCGGCACCTGGCTGTCCATCCGGCTCGGCCAGACCCGGCTGATGCTGCTCGGCGGCCTGACCGCGGCGGCCGGCATGCTGGTCGCCGCCCTCGCCCCGGTGGTGCCGCTGGCCGTCTGCGGGTTCGTCCTGGTCGGCCTCGGCCTCGCCAACCTCTTCCCCCTCGCGATCGCCCGGGCCGGTGCGGCGGGCGGCCCGCAGGGCGTCGCGTTCGCCTCGACGCTCGGGTACGGCGGCATGCTGATCGGTCCGGTGGTGATCGGCTTCCTCGCCGACGCGGCGGGGCTGCCGATGGCCCTGGCCACCGTCGCGGTGGCGGCCACGGCGGCGGCGCTCCTACCGCTGGCCGTCCGTCGGCGCTGACCGTCCGTCGGCGTTGGCCGCCCGCCGGCGCTGACCGTCCGTCGGCGCTGACGGGAGCACCCGGGTCGTCGGCACGGCCGGTCCGACCGACCCCACCGCCGACGGCCCCGGGCGACGCCCGACGCGGCCGCGCGCGGACGTGGTGGCAGGATGCGGGCCATGACGAGCAGCGGACGGATCCAGGTACTGCGGGCGGCCGAGCGCCCGGCCACGGCGTGGCTCAACGGGGGCGGGGTGACCAGGGAGGTCGCCGGTTTCCCCGTCGGGGCCGGGCTGGACGCCTTCGACTGGCGGGTCAGCCTCGCGGACGTCGCGTCGGCCGGGCCGTTCTCGCCGTTCCCCGGCGTCGACCGGGTGATCACCCTGGTCGAGGGCCCCGGCATGACGCTCACCGTCGACGGCGCCGAGCAGCTGGTCGACGCGCCCTTCCGCCCCTTCGCCTTCCCCGGTGACGCCGTGACGGACTGCCGGCTGTCGGCCGGCCCGGTGGTCGACTTCAACGTGATGACCCGTCGCGACCGGGTCGCCGCCGCCGTGGACGTGCTGTCCGCACCGGCCGTCGCGGACGTCCCGCCGGGGGCGACCGTCCTGCTGGTCTGCCTCGCCGGTTCGGCCGCCGTCGACGGTGACACGGTGCTCGACCGCTACGACGCCGCGCTGCTGGAGGGGGCCGGTCCGCGCGAGGTGCTGGTCCGGGCCGGCGGGGTCACCGCCGTGGTCACGCTCCGCCCGTCGCGCTGACGCCGAGGATCCGGGGCGCACGGGCGCCCGGACACCGGAACGCTGCGGCCCGGGAGGGAGGCCTCCCGGGCCGCAG
>NZ_JBHXMU010000053.1:0-66010 GCF_042720685.1 Kitasatospora sp. NPDC058492 | reverse complement strand
GTTCGCGAGGGGGCCCTGCGGCGCTCCGGGGCCGCTGTGTCCGGGGCATTCCCCGGCCCGCCCCCGTCCCGTAGCGTGGCGGGGGTGAACGCGAACCCGTCCACCCCCGCCCGGTACGACGCCGTGATCGTCGGCGGCGGCCACAACGGGCTGGTGGCCGCCGCCTACCTCGCCCGGGCCGGACGCCGGGTCCTGCTGCTCGAACAGCTGCCCCGGGTCGGCGGCGCCGCCGTCTCCACCCGGGCGTTCCCGGGCGTGGACGCCCGGCTGTCGCGCTACTCCTACCTGGTCAGCCTGCTGCCACGGAAGATCGTCCAGGACCTGGGCCTGCGGCTCGACCTGCGGCGCCGCCGGATCGCCTCGTACACGCCCACCGTCCGGGACGGGAGGCCCACCGGCCTGCTGGTGGACGCCGCCGACCCCGGCCGGACCGGGGAGTCGTTCCGGGCCCTCACCGGAACCGACCGGGAGTGGGAGGCCTGGCAGCGCTTCTACGGCATGACCGGGCAGGTCGCCCGACGGGTCTTCCCGACCCTCACCGAGCCGCTGCCCGCACGCGCCGAACTGCGCCGGCGGATCGCCGACGACGCCGCCTGGACCGCCCTGTTCGAACGGCCGCTGGGCGAGACGATCGAACGGACCTTCAGCGACGACCTGGTCCGCGGGATCGCCCTGACGGACGCGCTGATCGGCACCTTCACCCACGCCCACGACCCCTCGCTGCGGCAGAACCGCTGCTTCCTCTACCACGTGATCGGCAACGGGACGGGCGACTGGGACGTCCCGGTCGGCGGCATGGGCGCGGTGACGGACGCGCTGGCCGAGGCGGCCCTGGCCGCCGGCGCGGAGCTCCGCACCGGGTGCGAGGTCACCGCCATCGCCACCGACGGCCACGGCGACGCCGAGGTGACGTACCGCCACCAAGGCGGCGAGGCCACCGCGGCGGGCCGCCGGGTGCTGGTCAACGCCGCCCCGGCCACCCTGGCCCGCCTCCTCGGCGAGGAACCCGGGCCCGGGCCCGCGCCCGAGGGCGCCCAGCTGAAGGTCAACCTGGTGCTGCGCCGGCTGCCGCGGCTCCGGGACACCGGCGCGGACCCCCGGGAGGCCTTCGCGGGCACCTTCCACATCGCCGAGGGCTACCGGCAGTTGGAGACCGCCTACGCCGAGGCGGCGGCCGGCCGGATGCCCTCCGCACCCCCGTCGGAGATCTACTGCCACACCCTCACCGACCCCACCATCCTGGGCCCCGAAGCCGTCCGCGAGGGCCTCCAGACGCTGACCCTGTTCGGCCTGCACATGCCCGCCCGGCTGTTCACCGACCCGGCCGCCAAGGAGCGCGCCCTGGCGGCCAGCCTGGCCCAACTGGACGAGGTGCTGGCCGAACCGATCGCCGACTGCCTCGCGCCGGACGCTACCGGCCGACCCTGCGTGGAAGCCAAGACCCCGCTCGACCTGGAACGGGAGATCGGCCTGCCCGGCGGCCACATCTTCCACCGGGACCTCTCCTTCCCGTTCGCGACCGGGCCGGTGGACGGCCCCGCCGCCCGCTGGGGCGTGGCGACGGCCCACCCGAACGTCCTGCTGTGCGGCGCGGGCGCCGTCCGCGGCGGCGGAGTCAGCGGCATCCCCGGCCACAACGCCGCCCGGGCCGCCCTCGAATCCCTGTCCGGTTAGCCCCGTTCGGCGTCGGTCAGCGCCGGTCGGCTTCGGCCTCGGCGGTGGTCTTCAGGTCGTGCAGCCACCCGTCGAGGCCCTGACGCAGGATCGCGGTCGCGGTGGGGACGTCCGCGTCGACCTGGGGCCCGGTGTGGGTCTCCTCGGTGCTCACCCGGACGCCGCCCTTGACCCGGGTGAAGTTCCACACGTGGACGCCGTCGATGTGCAGCCCTTCGGCGTCGGCGGGGCCGGTCCAGCGGAGGCAGGACTCCCGCTTGAGCTGCTGGACGGTCGAGGTGATGTCCAGGCTGGTGGCGGTGGTCGCGGGGTTGGGCGGGAGCGGGGTCGTCCACCGGAACGCCGAACCCGGGCGCAGGCGGCCGCGGTCGAGGCGCTCCGCGCTCGCGACGGGGGCCTGCCAGGACGGCCAGCGCTCCACGTCGGTCTGCAGCTTCCAGATGGTGTGCAGCGGCGCGTGGATCACCGTCTCGGCCCGGTAGCGGACCTGGGCCCGGGGGTCGACGCCCTGGCCTCGGCAGGTCAGGGAGGTACCGGGGCGTGAGGTGGCGGCCCCGGCGGGCGCGGCCGCGGTGCCGAGGAGGCTGACGACGAGCGGGACGGCGAACAGGGCGGCGCGGATGCCGGTGCTGCGGGTGCCGGACATGGAATTCCCCTTGGTCGAGTGTCAGTTGGTGGGCGGGCGTTGCCTGTCGAGCTGCGAACGCGGCGGTGGCCCTGCGCTCGTGCGGTGACCCCGCGCTCGATAGATGCTTGCGCGTTCGTTAGAAGTTATAACGCGGATCCGCGTGAGGGGTCAACAGCTTTCGTGACACCCTCTAACCAGAGGCTCGAACGGTGAGCGGCGGAGCGCCCCCAAACTCTCCTTATGGGACGGAACGTGTCGAACCCGGGACCCTACGTGACCTTCACCCCTACCCCGGTCGGCGCGACACCGAGCCACCCGGCCATAAGTCCTGCTTGGCGAGGGGCCTATGAACCGTCGTTGGACGCGGCGGCGCGATCGGCTCGATGTTGGCCGCATGACGTCTCCCGCCGCGTCCGACGCGGCCGCCGTGAACCAGAGCAGCACCCCGCAAGAGATCGCCGTGGTGGGCGCAGGCGCCGCCGGCACCCTGACGGCGCTGCGCCTGCTCCACCACGCGGCCGCCGGGAGACCCGCACCGGCCCGGATCTGGCTCATCGACCCCGGGCCCGCGGGCCCGGGGCTGGCGTTCGGCACCGACGCGCCGCACCACCTGCTGAACGTCCGGGCCGGCCAGATGAGCGCCCACCGGGACGACCCCGGCCACTTCGTGCGCTGGCTCGGCGACCGCGGCGGCGAGCACGACTTCGTCCCCCGGCGCCTCTTCGGCCGCTACCTCGCCGAGAGCCTGGCGGCGGCGGCCGACCAGCCCGGCACCCCCGACCTGGTCCGGGTGCCCGACCGCGTCGTCGCCCTCACCCACCGGCCGCAGGCGACCACCCCGCCGCTGCGCCTGTGGCTGCACGACGGGCCGCCGCTCGACGTCGACGCGGCGGTGCTGGCCCTGGGCAACTTCGCACCCGGCCAGGCCTGGGCACCGCCGGCGCTGCGCGACTCCGGGCGGTTCCTGGCCGACCCCTGGGCACCCGGCGCCCTGGCGGCCGTCCCCGAGGACCGCGATGTCCTGCTCGTCGGCACCGGCCTGACCATGGTCGACATGGCGCTCAGCCTCCAGCGCCCCGGCCGCGTCGTCCACGCCCTGTCCCGGCACGGCCTGGTCCCCCGTCCGCACGCCGCCACCCCGCTCACCGCCCCGGTCGCCCCGGTCGCCCCGCAGCTCGACGCCCGTGCGGGGCTGCCCGCGCTGCGCCGGGCGGTGCTGTGCCAGATCGCCCGCTGCCGCCGCGTCCACGGCGACTGGCGGGCCGGGGTCGACAGTCTCCGCCCCCTCACCAGCGCCCTGTGGCAGCAGCTCCCACCCGCCGACCAGGCCCGGCTGCTGGCCCGGGACCTCCGGCTCTGGGAGACCCACCGCCACCGGATCCCGCCGGTCAGCGCCAGGGCCCTGCGCGCCGCCGTCGACGCGGGTCTGGTCAGCATCGGCCGGGGCACCGTGGCCGACGCCAAGACCACCTCGGACGGCCCCGACGGGGGCGGCGAGGTCGGGGAGGTCGGCGAGGTCGGGGAGGTCATCGACGTGCGGCTGGACGACGGCCGCGCGCTGCGGGTGGGGGCGGTGCTGAACTGCACCGGCTCCGAGGCCGAACTCACCCGGGTCGACGACCCGCTGATCACCGACCTGCTCACCACCGGCCTCGGCTCCCCCGCCCCCGGGGGGGGGGGGGGGGGGGGCGCCCCCCCCCCCCCCCCCCCCCCCCCCCCCCCGCCCGCGCGGGCCCGCCCGGGGGGCGGGGGGGGGGGGGGGGGGGCCCCCCCCCCCGCCGCCCCCGCCCGGCTCCTCCCCACCGGCGGCCGGGCGCCGGCACCGCTGTGGACGCTGGGCTCGCTGCGACGCGGCAACCTGCTGGAGACCACCGCCATCCCGGAGATCCGCTGCCAGGCCGACGACCTCGCCCTGCTGCTGGGCCGCGGCGCGGTGGGGACGCCGAGCGGGCCGGGAGCGCCGAACGGAGCGGTACCGGCCCGCTGAGCGGGCACGCACGTCAGCGGCCCGCGGCGCGACCGGACGCGCCGCGGGCCGCGGTCATACCCGGCCGGGCCCGGTCAGGCCTGGCCGGTCGTCGAGAGCGCCACCACCTTCGTCACCGAGCCGTCGTCCCCGACGACGTCGCGCAGGTGCCGGAAGCCCAGCCGTCGGGACATCGCCAGGCTCGGGGCGTTCTCCGCGCCCACCATGCCGTAGACCTCCTTGAGCCCCAACTCGTCGGCGGCGTACCGGATCAGGCCGCGGACCACCTCGGTGCCCAGGCCCCGGCCCCAGAACTCCGGGGCGAGGGCGGTGACCAGCTCGTGGCCGTCGACGTTCCCGGTCTTCTTCACCTCGGCGTGGCCCGCGTACCTCCCGTCCAGCCACAGGCCCCACACGTCGAAGAGCTGCTGCGGGTACACGTCGGTCAGGATCGCGCGGAACAGCGCGCGGATCTGCGGCTCGGGCACCAGGTCCTGGCCCATCCAGCTGCACACGTCAGCGTTGCGGAGGAGGGAGACGAAGGCGTCCTCGTCCTCGGCCCGGTAGGGGATGAACTCCAGGTGTTCGGTGCGCAGCGAAGGGGTCACGGTCAGCTCCTCGGGGTTGTCGTGGGACGGAAGTACTGCGGCCGGTCAGGATCCGGCGTTCTCCATGCGCTCGCGCAGGCTCCGCGGCCGCATGTCGGTCCACACCTCGTCGACGTAGGCGGTGCACTCCGCCTCGGTGCCCTCCTGGCCGACGGGCTGCCAGCCGGCGGGCACGTCGAGGTCGACCGGCCAGAGGGAGTACTGCTCCTCGTCGTTGCGCAGCACCTGGTAGCGGGTGTTCTCGTCCATGTCGTGCTCCTTCGTCGTTGTCGGGTTTCCAGCGGTGGTCTTGCGGCGGTGGTCTTGCGGCGGTGGTCTTTTCAGCGGCGGGTGGGCGGCCGTCACCGTCCTCCCCGGGCGTGCCGGGCGATGTGCCGCAGCGCCACGGCGAACTCCTCGGCCGCCCGGCGCACGGTCGCCGTGTCGTGGAGGGCGGGGCGGTGGTGCCAGGTGAAGGCGAGGCGCCCGTGCTGCGCCGCGCCCACCACCTCCACCGGGTGCGAGCCGCCGTCGCGGGGGTCGTGGTCCTGCCCGAAGGAGCCGTGCTCGGCGCGGACCAGGCCGTCGCCGGCGGTCTCGGGCCGCGCGTCCCACTGGCCGAGGTAGTTGAAGACCACCTGGCCGTGCGCGCCGGCGGCGAGGCGCTCGCGGACCTCGGGCGGACCGAAGGTGCGCAGGGCGCCGAAGCCCAGCCCGTTGCCCGGCACGGCGCGCAGCTGGCGGCGGATCGACTTCACCAGGGCGCGCCAGTCGCGGTCCGGGCCGAGGTCCTCGGGGTCGGGGACGTGGAAGGTGACCGGGTGCATGGTGGTGAACCAGCCGACCGTGCGGGACAGGTCCACGCCCTCCACGACGTCCTCCCGGCCGTGCCCCTCCAGGTCCAGCCGGATCCGCTCATGGCCGGTCCAGCGGGCCAGTGCCAGGGCGAGGGCGGTCAGCAGCACGTCGTTGACGCGGGTGCGGTAGGCCGCCGGGGCCGCGCGCAGCAGTGCCTCGGTGTCCTCCTCGTCCAGTTCGACGGTGACCGTCGCGGTCTCGGCGGCACCGGGGTCAGCGGCACCGGGCTCGGCGGGTCGGCCGGGCAGGGCCTCGGCGGCGCTCACCGCCTCGTCCCAGTAGGGCAGTTCGTGGTCCAGGCCGCCGTCGGCGACATGGGCGGCGAGCCGGAGCGCCCAGTCCCGGTAGGAGGTGCCGCGCTCCCCCAGCGTGATCTGCGTGCCCAGGGCGGCCTGCCGGTAGGCGCTCTCCAGGTCGTCGCGCAGCAGGCGCCAGGAGACGGCGTCGACGACCAGGTGGTGGGCGACCAGCAGCAGGAGCGCCGGGCGGTCCGGGGCGCCGGTGAACAGGGCCGCCCGCAGCAGCGGGCCCCGGGCCAGGTCGAAGCCGCCGTGCAGTTCGTCGGCCGCCTTGGCCATGGCCGCGTCGGCGGCCTCGGCGCTCTGCCCGGTCAGGTCGTACCGGACGAGGACGTCCTCGGCGGGGGCGGGCGGCGGGTTGAACTGGTGCCAGCCCGTCTCGTCGTGGGTGAAGCGCAGGCGCAGGGCGTCGTGGTGTTCGAGCAGGGCGTCCAGCCCTGCCCGCAGTGCCCGCGGATCGGGGTCGGCGCCGAGTTCGAGCAGGGTCGACTGGTTGAAGTGGTGGTGGGCGGCGCGCGGGGTGGTCAGGAACCACTCCTGGATGGGGGTGAGCGGCACGTCCCCGGTGACCGGGCCGTCGTCCTCGCGGTCGGGGGCGGTGCGCACCACGGTGGCCAGTTCGGCCACCGTCTGGTGGGTGAACAGCTCCCGGGTGGCGAGGTACAGGCCGTCCCGGCGCAGCCTGGACACCACCTGCATGCTGAGGATGGAGTCGCCGCCGAGCAGGAAGAAGTTGTCGTCGGCGCCGACCTCCTCGATGCCCAGGACGTCGGCCCAGATCCGGGCGATCCGGCGTTCGGTGTCGGTGCCCGGCTCCCGGCGCGGACCGGCCGCGGCCTGCGCGGGCCCGGGCTCGGGCAGGGCCCGGCGGTCGAGCTTGCCGTTCGGGGTGAGCGGCAGCCGTTCCAGCGGGACGAACACCGACGGGACGAGGTGCGGCGGCAGCAACCCGGCCAGGTGAGCGCGCAGTTCGGCGGCGGCCAGGCCCGCAGTGGCCTCACCGTCGCCGACCCCACCCGGTACGGCCCCGACCGCCGGGACGACGTAGGCGACCAGCCGGCCGGCCCCGGAGCCCGTACCGCTCCCGGGGGCGTCGGCGCGCACGGTGACGACGGCGTCGCGCACCAGGGGGCTGCGGCGCAGCGCGCTCTCGATCTCGCCCGGCTCGATCCGGAAGCCGCGCAGCTTGATCTGGTCGTCGACGCGGCCGGCGAAGCGCAGTTCGCCGTCGGCGTCCCGGTGCGCGAGGTCGCCGGTGCGGTACATCCGCTCGCCCGGCGCGCCGAAGGGGTCCGCGAGGAACCGCCCGGCTGTCAGCCCCGGGCGGCCGAGGTAGCCGCGGGCGAGGCCGGGGCCGGCCAGCCAGAGCTCTCCGGTCACGCCGGGCGGCACCGGCCGCAGGGCGGCGTCCAGGACGTAGCTGCGGGCGGCGCCGCCGGGGCGGCCGATCGCGGGTGCGCCGGTGCCGGGCAACAGCGGGCCCGTCCAGGTGGCGACCACGGTGGCCTCGGTGGGGCCGTAGGCGTTGATCATCCGGCGGCCGGGGGCCCAGGTGTCGACCAGGTCGGCCGGGCAGGCCTCCGCCCCGACGACCAGGGTGCGCAGGGCGGGCAGGGTCGCGGCCGTCTCCGGGTCCACGGTGGCCAGGGCCGCCGGGGGGATCAGGGCGTGGGTGATGCGCCGTTCGGCCAGGACCTCGGCCAAGCGCTCGCCGACGAGCGGCCCTTCCTCCCCCGTGACCAGGGTGGCCCCGCTGAGCAGGGAGACGCACAGCTCCAGGACGGAGGCGTCGAAGCTGGGCGAGGCGAACTGGAGCACCCTGGCCCCGGGGCCGGCGGCGTACTGCTCGGCGGCGGCCGCCGCGAAGGCGGCGAGTCCGGCGTGGGTCACCAGGACGCCCTTGGGCGTGCCGGTCGATCCGGAGGTGTAGATGACGTAGGCCGGGTGTCCGGGGGTGAGCACGGCGGCGCGGTCGGCGTCGGTCGGCGCGGTGGCGCGGTCGGCACCGGTGTCGCGGTCGGCGCCGGTGGGCGGGGTCTGCGGCCCGTCGGCGGACCACACCTCGGCCGGGTCGTCGAGCACCAGGTGGGCGCCCGCGTCGCGCACCATGAACTCCCGCCTGGGCGCCGGGTAGTCCGGGTCCACCGGGAGGAAGGCGCCGCCGGCCTTGGCCACTGCGAGCTGGGCCACCACCGCCGCCGCCGAGCGGGGCAGGGCGAGGGCGACCAGCCGCTCCGGCCCCACGCCGCGCCGGATGAGCCGGTGGGCCAGCCGGTTGGCCGCCCGGTCCACCTCGGCGTAGCTCAGCTCGCGACCGCCGTCGAGCAGCGCCACCGCGTCGGGGTTGCGGGCGGCCTGGCGCTCGAAGAGTTCGGCCAGGGTCGCCTCGGGGACGGGCCGGAAGGTGCCGCGCGCCCGGTCGAGTTCGGCGGCCAGCTGGTCGCCGCCGGCCAGCGGCAGCGCGCCGATGGCGCAATCCGGGTCCTCGGCGACGGCGGTCAGCAGGGTGGCGAGCTGGCCGGCCATCCGCTCGGCCGTGGCCGGGTCGAACAGGTCGGTGTTGTAGGTGATCAGGCCGTGCAGCGCGCCGGAGTCGGCCTCCGCGAACTCCAGCGCGAGGTCGAAGGCCGCCTGCGTGGTGTCGGTCTCGACGTCGGTCACGTGCAGGCCCGGGAGGTCGAGGTCGGCGGCCGGGGTGTTCTGGAGGACGACCAGGGCCTGGAAGAGCGGGCTGCGGCTGGTGTCGCGCACCGGCTGCACCTCGTCGACCACGCGCTCGAAGGGCACGTCCTGGTGGGCGAAGGCGTCCCGGACGGTCTGCCGGACCTCTCCGAGGAAGTCGCCGAAGGGCTGCCCGGGTTCCACCCGCGAGCGCAGCACCAGGGTGTTGACGAAGAAGCCGACGAGGCGCTGGGTCTCCGCCTGCTCGCGGCCGGAGGTGACGGTGCCGACGGCGATGTCCTGGTCGCCGCCGAGCCGGGCGAGGTAGGCCTGCGCGGCGGCGACCAGGGTGGTGAACAGGGTGGCGCCGCGCTCCCGGCCGACCCGGGCCAGTCGGCGGGCCGTGTCGGCGGGCAGTTCCAGGCGGGCGGTGGCCCCGTTGGTGGTGCGCACGGCGGGCCGGGGCCGGTCGGTGGGCAGGCGCAGCGTCGAGACGTCGGCCAACTGCTCCTTCCAGTAGGCGAGTTGGTCGGCCCCGGCGGCGCCGACCGTGCGCTGCCAGTGCGCGTAGTCGGCGTACTGCACCGGCAGCGGCGCCAACCGGTCTTCCTCGGAGCCGAGTTCGGCGCGGTAGAGGTGGGCCAGATCGGTGAGCAGGACGGCGGTCGACCAGCCGTCGGTGACGATGTGGTGCAGGGTCAGGGCCAGCACGTGGTCGCCCTCGCCCAGCCGCACCAGGGCGGTGCGCAGCAGCGGTCCGCGGCGCAGGTCGAAGGGGCGGGCCCGCTCGGCGGCGAGCAGGCCGCGCAGGGCCTCCGCCCGCGGCTGCGACGGCAGGCCGGACAGGTCGTGCAGCGGCAGCGGCACGTCCTGCGGCGGGTGGACGAGCTGGACGCCGTGGCCGTCGACGCTGTCGAAGGTGGTGCGCAGCGACTCGTGCCGGGCCGCGAGGGCGCGCAGGGCCGCGCCGAGGGCGTCGGTGTCCAGGGCGCCGCGCAGGCGCAGCGCGAGCGCGGTGACGTACTCGGCGCCGCCGGGCGCGAACTCCTCCAGGAACCACAGGCGTTGCTGGGCGTACGACATCGGCGCGGCGCCGTCGCGGGCGACCGGGAGGACGGGCGGGCGCCCCTGGCCGCCCGGGCGGCCCTGCTCCTCGGTGAGCAGGCGGGCCAGGCCGGCCGGTGTGGGGTGGTCGAAGACGGCGCGGGGGGTGAGGTCGGCGCCGAAGGCCTCGGCCAGGCGGGCGGCGAGCCGGATGCTGAGGATGGAGTCGCCGCCCAGCTCGAAGAAGCCGTCCTCCACGCCGGGCGGCCGGATGCCCAGGACGTCGCCGAAGACCTCGGCGGTGCGGCGTTCGGCCTCGGTGCGCGGCTCGGTCCGCGCGCGGCGTCCGCTCCCGTGCTCCTCGTCCGGCGCCGGGAGGGCCGCCCGGTCGACCTTGCCGTTGCGGCTCAGCGGGAGGGCGGCGAGTGGGACGAAGGCGGCGGGGACGAGGTAGTCGGGCAGCGCGCGGGCGGCGAAGGCCCGCAGTTCCTCGGGTTCGTCGCCCGCCGGGCCGACCAGGTAGGCCACCAGGCGCCGGGCGCCGGGCCGGTCCTCGCGGGTGACCACGGCGACGTCGGTGACCTGGGGGTGGCGGGCGAGCGCGGCCTCCACCTCGCCGGGTTCGACCCGGAAGCCGCGGATCTTCACCTGGTCGTCCGCGCGGCCCAGGAACTCGACGGTGCCGTCCGGGCGCCGCCTGGCCAGGTCACCGGTGCGGTACATCCGGGCGCCGGGCGGTCCGGAGGGGTCGGCGAGGAAGCGGGCCGCGGTCTCGCCGGGCCGGCCCAGGTAGCCGCGGGCCACGCCCTCGCCGGCCACGTACAGCTCGCCCGCGCAGCCCGGCGGGACGGGCCGCAGGCGCCGGTCGAGGACGTGCACGCGGCGGTCGTCCAGGGGGTGGCCGATCGGCAGGGTGTCGGGCACCGCCGCCGCCTCCGCGACGGCGTGGGCGGTGGCGAAGGTCGTGGTCTCGGTGGGCCCGTAGCCGTCCACCACGGTCAGCCCGGGGCAGGCCGCCAGGACGCGGCGCACCGCGGCGGCGGGCACCACGTCCCCGCCGGTCCACAGCGTGCGCAGGCCCGCGAAGCAGTCCGGCGCGTCCTGGGCGAGCAGCCGGAAGAGCCCGGCGGTGAGCCACAGCGCCGTCGGCCCGTCCGGTCCGGCGAGCCGCCGCAACAGGGCGGCGTCCACCGGCCCGGCGGGGGCGACGAGCACGCAGCCGCCGCCCAGCAGCGGCGCCCAGACCTCGAAGGTGGCGGCGTCGAAGGCGACCGGCGAGTGCAGCAGCACCCGGGCGCAGCGGCCGTCGGCGAAGCGGCTGTCGGTGGCGAGCGAGGCCACGTCGCGGTGCCGTACCGCCACCGCCTTGGGCACCCCGGTGGAGCCCGAGGTGAACATCACGTACGCCAGCCGGTCGGGGTCGGCGGGCGGCAGGGCCGCCGCCACCGGCCCGGCCGCGCCGGTGCGCGCGGCGGCGACCTGCTCGGCGGCTACCTGCTCGGCGGTGAGCCGCAGGGCGGCGCCGACCTGGTCGAGCAGCGCGCGGCGGCGCTCCTCGGGGGACCGGAGGTCGACGGGCAGGTAGGCGCCGCCCGCCTTGAGGACGGCCAGCTGGGCGACGACGAGTTCGGCGGAGCGGTCCATCAGCAGTGCCACCCGGCCTTCGGGGGCCAGGCCGTCGGCCAGCAGCCGGGCCGCCAGGCGGTCGGACCAGTCGTCGAGCTGGCGGTAGGTCAGTTCGCGGTCGCCGTCGCGCACGGCGGGCGCGCCGGGGGTGCGCCTGGCCTGCTCGGCGAAGACCTGGAGCGGGCTGCGCGGCGCCGCCGGGCGGGCGGTGCCGTGCCAGGAGGCCAGCTGCTCCCGGTCGGCGGGGGTGAGCCGGTCCAGCTCGGCGAGGTCGCCGTCGAGGCCGTCGGCGAGGGCGGTGAGCAGCAGGACCAGGCGGTCGGCCGCGCCGTGGGCCGTCCGGTGGTCGAAGAGCGCGGGGTCGTAGGCCAGGTCGAAGCCGAGCCGCTCGGCCAGGTGGGCGCGCAGGCACCAGGGGAAGGTGGTGGCGTCGTCGGCGCGCACCTCGACCACCCGCACCCCGGTCCGGTCGGCGGCCGACTCGTCGACGGGGTAGTTCTCGAAGACCGCCATGCTGTCGAACAGCGGCTCCCCGGCGGGCAGGTCGCTCAGGGCCTGGACGCGCGGCAGGGCCAGGTGGTCGAAGCGGCGGCCGTCGCTCTGGCGTTCCTGGAGTTCCCGCAGCCAGGGCAGCACGCCGCCCGAGGGGATCGGGACCCTGGTCGGCACGGTGTTGATGAACAGGCCGATCATCGACTCGACGCCGGGCAGTTCGGCCGGGCGCCCGGACGCGGTGGTGCCGAAGACCACGTCGTCGCCGCCGCTGTAGCGGGCCAGCAGCAGCGCCCAGGCGCCCTCCACCACGGTGTTGACGGTCAGTCCGGCAGCGGCGGCGTTCTCGCGCAGCCGGCGGGAGAGCGTCTCGTCCAGTTCGCGGTGGGCGGCGGCGCTGGAGCGGGCGCGGTGGGCCCGGGTCGGCGGGCGGTCGTACGGCAGCGGGGTCCGGCCGGTGAATCCGGCCAGCAGGCCGCGCCAGTGGGCCTCGGCCGCCTCCTCGTCCTGGTCGTGCAGCCAGCCCAGGAAGTCGGCGAACGGCCGTCGGACCGGCCGGGGCGCCTGCGGGCCGCCGGTCAGCGCGGCGTACTCCTCGCACACCTCGGTGAGCAGCTGCCCGGTGCTCCAGCCGTCCAGGATCAGGTGGTGGGTGGACCACAACAGCAGGACCTCGTCGCCGGGCAGCGCGGCCAGGGTCAGCCGGGTGAGCGGCGCGGTGGCGAGGTCCATCCCGGCGGCGCGCTCCTCGGCGAGCAGCCGCTCCGTCCGGTCGGCGCGCTGCCCGGGCGTCAGGTCGCGCCAGTCGAGGTGGCGGACGGGCAGTGCGGCGTGCCGGGCGACCACCTGGACGGGGTGCGGCAAACCGCGCCAGTGAACGCTGGAACGCAGTGCCGGGGTGCGGTCGGCGACCTGCTGCCAGGCCTCGGCGAAGGCCCGCGGGTCGGCGACGCCGGCCAGGCGCACCGCGATCCGGTCGACGTAGGCGCCGTCGGCGTCGACGAGCCCGTGGAAGAGCATGCCGGACTGCAGCGGCGTCAGCGGCAGCACGTCGTCGGTCTCGCGCCCGTCGCCGACGAGCTGGTCCAGCCGGTCCTGGTCGAGGCCGGCGAGCGGGAAGTCCGACGGGGTGCGGCCGCCGGCGTCCGGGCGGGCGCAGTGCGCGGCCAGCTCGTGCAGCGCGGCGCCCATCTCCTCGGCGAGCCCGCGGACGGTCGCCTCGTCGTAGACGGCGGCGGGGTAGGTCCACGCCAGTTCGAGGCGGCCGTCCTGGACCGCGCCCGTGATGTCCAGCAGGTAGGGGCGGGGCTCGTCGGGGTCGGTGTCGCGACCGGCCGGGGGCAGCGCGCCGCGGACCAGGCCTTCGGCGCCGCCGCGGGTGTCCCACTGGCCGTGGTAGTTGAAGCCGATCTGCGGCGCCGCCGTGCCGGTCAGCGGGCCGCCGGGCCGCAGGTGGCGCAGCGCGCCGTGGCTGAGTCCGCGCAGCGGGACGGCGCGCAGCTGCTCCTTGACCGAGCGCAGGGTGTCGTGCCACCCGGCGTCGGGGTCGACGCGCAGGGCGAGCGGGAACTCGGCGGTGAACCAGCCCACCGTCCGGGAGAGGTCCAGGTCCTCGAAGAGGTCCTCGCGGCCGTGCCCCTCCACCCCGACCAGCACGGTGTCCCGGCCGCACCAGCGGGCCAGGGTGCGGCCCAGGGCGCTGAGCAGGACGTCGTTGACCTGGGTGCGGTAGACCTCGGGGACGCGGCGCAGCAGCGCCTCGGTGGTCCGCTCGTCCAGCGTCACCTGGACGGTGGCGGCGGTGGCGTGGGTGTTGGAGACGGGGGTGTTGGGGGCGGGGGCGTTGGGGGCGTCGGTGTCAGGGGCGGGGCGGCCGGCGGGCAGGTCGGCCGGGGCCGCGCCGGTGCGCGTCCAGTGGCCGAGGTCGCCGTCCAGGGCGCCGGCGCGGGTGTGCCGCTCCAGCCGGGTGGCCCAGCGGCCGTAGGACGTGCCGGTCGGCGGCAGGGCGACGGGGGCTCCGGCGCGGGCCGTGCGGTACGCCGCTTCGAGGTCGGCCAGCAGGATGCGCCAGGAGACGCCGTCCACGGCCAGGTGGTGGACGGTGAGGACGAGTTGGCCCGGCTGCCGGGGGCCGGGGTCGAAGAACAGGGCGCGCAGCACCCGGCCCTCGACGGGGTCGAGGGAGCGCTGGGCCTCGTCGGTGGCGCGCTGGACCTGCGCCTCCACGTCATGGCCGGTGAGGTCCGGGTGGCTGACGTCGTGCCGGGTGAAGACGCCGTCCGCCCCCTGGGGAAGCACCTCCTGGCGCCAGCCGGCCTCGGTGCGGTGGAAGCGGGTGCGCAGGGCAGCGTGGTGCTCCACCAGGGCCAGCACCGCCCGGCGCAGGGCCGCCGGATCGGTGCCGGGGGCCAGTTCCAGGCGCTGGGTCATGGTGAAGCGCAGGGCGCCGCCGGGGCGGCGGCCGTCGAGGTACCAGTGCTGGATCGGGGTGAGCGGCGCCTCGCCGGGCTCGGCTTCGCCGACTATCTGATGCTCTGCCAAATCTCCTGCGCACAGCGTGAGTTCGGCGATGTTCTGGTGTCGGAAGACGTCCTTGGTGGTGAGGGCGAGCCCGGCGGCGCGGGCGCGGGAGACGATCTGGATGCTGAGGATGGAGTCGCCGCCGAGCGCGAAGAAGTTGTCCCGGGTGCCGACGCGCTCCACGCCCAGCACCTCGGCCCAGATCGCGGCGAGCCGTTCCTCGGCACCGGGCCGCGGCGCGACGTACGGGGTGGTGCGGTCGGGCTGGGCGGGCGGCGCGGGCAGCGCGCGCCGGTCGGTCTTGCCGCCGGTGGTCCGCGGTATTCGGGCCAGCGGGACGAACGCGGCGGGCACCAGGTGGTCGGGCAGCGTCCGCCGCAGCCAGGTCCGCAGTTCCTCGGCGGTCGGCACGCGGCGGCCGGCGGGCACCGGGTAGCCGACGAGCACCGTACGGCCGGCGTGCTCGCGTGCGGCGACCGCGCAGTCGGCGACGTCCGGGTGGGCGAGCAGGGCGGCCTCCACCTCCCCGGGCTCGATCCGGAACCCGCGGACCTTGACCTGTTCGTCGGCGCGGCCCCGGAACTCCAGTTGCCCGTTCGCGTCCCAGCGGGCCAGGTCGCCGGTGCGGTACATCCGGGCCCCGGGCGGGCCGTAGGGGTCGGCGAGGAAGCGGGCGGCCGTCAGTCCGGGCCGGTTCAGGTAGCCGCGGGCGACCTGGTCCCCCGCCAGGTACAGCTCCCCCGGCATGCCGGGCGGCACCGGCCGCAGGGCGCCGTCGAGCAGGTAGGCGCCCAGGTTGCGGCCGGGGCGGCCGATGACGGGGCGCTCGGGGTGGTCCGCGCACCGGGCGTAGGCGGCGTCGACGGTGCACTCGGTGGGCCCGTACATGTTGTAGGCGGTGACGCCGAGGTCCGCGTGCGCCGCGCACAGCTCCCGCCAGGTGGCGGCGGGGACGGCCTCGCCGCCGACCAGCAGCAGGCGCGGGTGGTGCGGGCCGGGGGCGAGCAGTCCGGCGGCGGTGAGTTCGCGCAGGAAGGAGGGGGTGACGTTGACCAGGTCCAGGCGGCGGTCGACGACCTGGGCGCAGAACGCCTGCGGGTCCAGCCGGACGTCCTCGTCGATCAGGTGGAGCTCCTGGCCCAGTGCGAGCAGCAGCGGGCCCTCCCAGCTGGTGTCGAAGGAGAAGGAGGCGCTGAGCGCGGCCCGCAGCCGCGTCCCGTCGGCGGTGTGCGGCGCGACCAGGCCTTCCTGGTGGTCCCGGCAGAGGTTGACCAGCTGGCGGTGTTCGACGACGACGCCCTTGGGGCGGCCGGTCGAGCCGGAGGTGTGGACGAGGTAGGCGGCGTGCTGCGGCAGCAGGGGGGCGGTCCGCTCGGCGTCGGTCAGGTCGTGGGCGGGCAGCGCCGCCCACGGCACCTCGCGCAGGGCCTGCCCGGTCAGCACCACCCGGGGCCGGGTGTCGTCGAGGAGGAGGGCGGCCCGCTCCTCGGGCAGGTCCGGGTCGACGAAGAGCAGGGCTGCGCCCGCCTTGAGCACCGCGAACAGCGCCACCAGCAGGTCCGAGGTGCGCGGCAGCCGGACCGCGACCACCTGTTCCGGGCCGGCGCCGAGGGCGGCGAGGTGGCGGGCGAGCCGGTTGGCCCGCGCGTTGAGGGCGGCGAAGTCGAGGGTGGCGTCCCCGGCGACCAGGGCGGTGGCGTCCGGGGTGCGGGCGGCCTGCGCCTCGAACAGGGCGGGGAAGGTGGTGTCCGGCGCGGGCAGCGGCGCGCCCCGCCCCTGCCGCAGCACCCGGCGCCGTTCGTCGGCCGTCATCAGCGGCAGCGCCCCGACGGCCGTGTCCGGCGCCTCGGCCACGGCCTCCAGCAGGGTGCCCAGCCGGCCGGCGAGCTGCTCGGCGGTCCGCGCGTCGAACAGCCCGGTGTTGTACTCCAGGTAGCCGGTCAGGCCGCCGTCGCGCTCGACGAAGTCGAAGGAGAGGTCGAAGGTGGCGCCGTGGACGGGCGGGGTGACCGGCTCCACCGTCAGGCCCGGCAGGTTCGGCACCTCGGCGCCGAGGTTGTGCAGGGCCACCATGACCTGGAAGAGCGGCGTGCGGCTGGTGTCGCGCTCCGGCTGGAGGGCGTCCACCAGCCGCTCGAAGGGCACCTCCTGGTGGGCGAGCGCCTCCAGGACGGTGCCGTGGGCGGCGGCCAGCAGTTCGCGGAACGACAGCTCCGGACGGACGGCGCCGCGCAGCACCAGGGTGTTGACGAACATGCCGACCACATCGTGGAGTTCGCCCTGCTCGCGGCCCGAGGTGACGGTGCCGACCGCGATGTCCTGCTGCCCGGACCAGCGGGCGAGCAGGACCTGGCAGGCCGCCAGGAGCGTGGTGTAGAGGGTGCCGTCGACCTCCCGGCCCCGTTCGCGCAGCCGCGCGGTCAGCCCGGCGGGCAGGGTGAAGGCGACCAGCGCGCCGTCCCGGGTGCGCACGGCCGGGCGCGGCCGGTCGGTGGGCAGCTCCAGCGGGGTCAGGCCGTCCAAGGCCCGGCGCCAGTGGGCGAGGTCCGCCTCGGCGAGGTCGGTGCGCGCGCGCTGCCAGGACGCGTAGTCGGTGTAGCGCACGGGCAGCGCGGGCAGCCGTGGCGGGCGCCCCTCGCGGGCCGCCGCGTACAGCTCGCCCAGGTCACGGCCCAGGACGCCCATCGACCAGCCGTCGGTGGCGATGTGGTGCACGGCCAGCGCGAGCACGTGCTCGTCCGCGGCCGTCCGGACCAGCCGGGCCCGCAGCAGGGGCCCGGCGGCCAGGTCGAACGGGGTGGCGGCGATCCGCTCCAGCAGCGCGTCCAGGGCCGCCGGGGGCGCCCCGGCGAGGTCCTCGCACGGCAGCTCGACCGGCTGCGGCGGGCGCACCACCTGCCGGGCGCGGCCGTCCCGCTCGGCGAAGGTGGTCCGCAGCGCCTCGTGCCGGGCGACCAGGGCGTCCAGGGCGGTGCCCAGCGCGGCCCGGTCGAGCGCTCCGCGCAGGCGCAGCACGGACAGCGAGGTGTACTCGGTGCTGCCCGGCTCGAACCGGTCGAGGAACCAGAGCCGCTGCTGGGCGTACGACAGCGGCGGCTCGGCCGCCGGGTCCGCGGCCGGGATGACGGTTCGTCCAGGGGACGCCCCGCCCGGCTCGCCGAGCGAGCCGAGGGAGCCGAGGGAGCCGGGCGAGCCGAGGGCCTCGGCCAGGTCCGCCAGCACCGGGTGGGTGAACAGCAGCCGGGGCGAGAGCTCCGCCGACCCGAAGGCCGCGCGCAGCCGGGCGGTGACCCGGACGGCGAGGATGGAGTCGCCGCCCAGGGCGAAGAAGTCGTCCTCGGCGCCGATCTCCCCGGTGTCCAGGACCTCCGTCCAGGCCGCGGCGACCAGCCGCTCGGCACGGGTGCGGGGCGCGGTGCGCTGCCGGCCGGCGGCGAAGCCCGCCGGGCCGGGCACGGGCAGCGCGCGCCGGTCGAGCTTGCCGTTGGGGGTGAGCGGCAGGGCCGCCAGCGGGACGTACGCGGCGGGCACCAGGTAGGCGGGCAGCAGCCGTTCGAGGTGGGCGCGCAGGTCGGCGGCGGCCGGGGGGTGGGCCGCGCCCGGACCGGCGACGACGTGGGCGACCAGCCGGCGGGTGCCGGAGGCGTCCTGGTACACGCCCACGGTGGCGGCGCCCACGCCCGGGTGGGTCTGGAGGGCGGCCTCGATCTCGCCGGGTTCGATCCGGTAGCCGCGGATCTTGACCTGCTGGTCGGCGCGGCCCAGGTAGCGCAGGGTGCCGTCGGCCTGTCGGCCGGCCCGGTCGCCGGTGCGGTACATCCGGGTGCCCGGGGCGCCGAAGGGGTCGGCGAGGAAGCGGGTGGCGGTCAGGCCGGGCCGGTTGAGGTAGCCGCGGGCCAGGCCCTCCCCCGCCACGTACAGCTCGCCCACGGCGCCCGGGGGCACCGGGGCCAGGTCGGCGTCGAGGACGTACAGCCGCAGGTCCGGGAGGCCGGTGCCGATCGGTGCGGGGCCGCCGGCGGCGGCGGTCGCGCGCTCCAGCGGGGCGTGGGTGACGTGCACGGTCGTCTCGGTGATGCCGTACATGTTCACCAGGCGCGGCGCGTCCTGCGGGTGGCGGTCGTACCAGTCGGCGAGGCGGCCGGCGTCCAGGGCCTCGCCGCCGAAGACCACCGTGCGCAGCGCCAGCCGGCGGGAGAGCTCGGGGTGTTCGGCGTCGGCGCGGGCCAGCGGGTGGAAGGCGGACGGGGTCTGGTTGAGGACGGTGACGCCTTCGTCCACGAGCAACCGCAGGAAGTCCTCCGGGGAGCGGGCGGTGTCCTCGGGCACGACGACGAGCCGGCCGCCGTGCAGCAGCGGGCCCCACAGCTCCCAGACCGAGAAGTCGAAGGTGTAGGAGTGGAACAGCGTCCAGACGTCCTCGGCGCCGAAGCCGAACACGCCGCTGGTCTGCTCGAACAGCCGCACCACGTTGGCGTGCGGCACCACGACGCCCTTGGGGCAGCCGGTGGAGCCGGAGGTGAAGATGGCGTAGGCGGGGCTGTCGGGCAGCGGGCGGTGCCGGGCGGCGAGCGGGGCGGCCGGGCCCCGGGCCAGGTCGGCGCGCAGTTGCGGGTCGGCGAGGGAGAGGACGGGCACCCCGTGCTCGAAGCTCTCGGGCGGCCCGCCGGGTCCGTGGGTCACCAGGGCCACCGGGGCGGCGTCGCCCAGCAGTTGGGCGCGGCGCTCGGCGGGCAGGCCCGGGTCGAGCGGCAGGTAGGCCGCGCCCGTCTTGAGGACGGCGAGGACGGCCACGACCAGGTCGGCCGTACGGGGCAGCGCGAGGGCCACGAACCGCTCGGGCCCGGCGCCGAGTCCGGCCAGCCGGTGGGCGAGGCGGCCGGCCCGCGCGTCCAGGGCGGCGTAGTCGAGGTGCTCGTCGCCGCAGGTGACGGCCTCGGCGTGCGGGGTGCGGGCGGCCTGCGCCTCGAAGAGGTCGACCAGGGTCCGGTCGGGGCGGCCGTGCGCGGTGCCGTCCCAGTCGGTCAGTTGCCGCCGCTCCTGCGCGGTCGTCCACTCCAGGGCGCGCAGCGGCCGGTCCAGTCCGGCGGCCAGGTCGGTGAGCAGCAGGCAGAGCCGGTCGGCGAGGGTGCGGACCGTCGCGGCGTCGAACAGCTCCGGGTCGTAGGCGAGGTCGAAGCCGAAGTGCCCGCCCTGGTAGGCGCGCAGGACGAGCGGGTAGTTGGTGGCGTCCCGGGAGGTGACCTCCACCAGGCGCACTCCGCTGCCGGCCGTGCGGGCGTCGTCGAAGGGGTAGTTCTCGAAGGCGACGATGCTGTCGAACAGCGTGCCGCCGGACGGTACGCCACTGAAGGCGGTGAGTTCGGCGAGGGACACGGCGGCGTGGCGCCGGGCCTCGGCCTGGGCCTCCTGGAGCTCGCGCAGCCAGTCGGCGGCGGTGCGGCCGCCGTCGACCAGGACCCTGGTGGGCAGGGTGTTGATGAACATGCCGATCATCGACTCGACACCGGGCAGTTCGTCGGGGCGTCCGGAGACGGTCGTCCCGAACAGCACGTCCGGCTCGCCGCTGTACCGGGAGAGCAGCAGGGCCCAGGCGCCCTGCACCACGGTGCCGAGGGTGAGCCCGGCCTGCCGGGCGGTGCGGGCCAGCCGCTCGGAGGCCTCCGGCGACAGGCCGGCGGTGTGCGCGAGCGCCGAGCGGGCCCGGTGGGCCTCGCGCCGGGCGCGGTCGGCGGGCAGCGGGGTGGCGGTGGCGAAGCCGTCCAGGACGCCCCGCCAGTGCGCGCGGGCGGCCGCGGCGTCCTGACCGGCCAGCCAGTGCACGTAGTCGGCGAAGGGCCGACGCACCGCCGGTGCCGGCACGCCCCCGGTGGTGAGGGCCGCGTACTCCTCGAACACGTCGGTGAGCACCTGGGCCAGGCTCCAGCCGTCCAGGATCAGGTGGTGGGAGGTCCACAGCAGGTGCAGGCGGGCCTCGGGCAGCCGGACCAGGGTGAGCCGGGTGAGCGGCGCCGTGGCGAGGTCCAGCCCGTGGGCGAGGTCGTCCGCGCGCAGCCGGGCCAGCCGGTCGGCGCGCTCGGCCGGGTCGACCGCCCGCAGGTCCAGGTGGGTCACCGGCAGCCGGACGCCGCGGCGCACGACCTGGAGGGGGGCGGGGACGCCCTCCCACACCACCGAGGTGCGCAGCGCGGGCGTGCGGTCGGCGACCCGCTGCCAGGCCAGGGCGAAGGCGTACGGGTCGCCCACGCCCTCCAGCAGCAGGCCGGCCTGGTCCACGTAGACGTCGTCGGGGCCGCCGACCAGGCGGTGGAAGAGCATGCCCTCCTGGAGCGGGGTGAGCGGCAGCAGGTCCTCGACGTCCCGCCCGGCGCCGGCGATCCGGTCCACCCCGGCCTGGTCCAGTCCGGCCAGCGGGTAGTCGGAGGGGGTGCGGCCGCCGGCGTCGGGGCGGGCGCAGTGCTCGACGATGCCGGTCAGTGCCGAGGCCGTGGCCTGCGCCAGCGCGCGGACGGTGGCCGTCTCGTGCGCCTGGTCGCTGTAGTGCCAGGTGAGCTCCAGCTCGCCGTCGGCGACGACGGCGGAGACGTCGAGCAGGTGGTCCAGGGGTTCGTCGGCGGCGAGCTCCCGGCCCGGTGCCTGGCCGGCGGGCGCGAAGTCGCCGGTCCCGGGGGCGGTCCACTGGCCGTGGTAGGTGAAGCAGACCTGCGGCAGCGGACGGCCCTTCAGGGCGCCGGCGGCGGGCGGGCCGAGCCGGGCCAGGGCCTCGTAGCTGAGGCCCCGGCGGGGTACGGCGCGCAGCCGCTCCTTGACCTGCTTGAGGGTGGCGGCCCAGTCGGGGGCGCCGGCCGGGCCGGCCGGGGCGAGGGTGACGGGGTACTGGGTGGTGAACCAGCCGACGGTCCGGGAGAGGTCGACGCCGTCGAGGAGCTCCTCGCGGCCGTGGCCCTCCAGGGCGATGGTCACCCGCTCGGTGCCCGTCCAGTCGGCGAGGGCCCGGCCCAGCGCGCTGAGCAGCACGTCGTTGACCTGGGTCCGGTAGGCCTCGGGGACGCTGCGCAGCAGGGCCTCGGTGGTGGCGCGGTCGAGGCGGGTGCGCAGGGTGCGCAGGGTGCCGGCCGTGGGCGTGCCGGGGTGGTCGACGGGCAGCGGGGCGGCCGGGGCCCTGGTCTCGGCGCTCCAGTAGGGCAGGTCGTCGTCGAGGCCTCCGGCCCGGACCAGTTCGGCGAGGTGGTGGGCCCAGTCGGTGAACGGGGTGGGCTCGGGCTCCAGGTGCGGGGCGTCCCCGGCCGCCGCCTGCCGGTAGGCCTGTTCCAGGTCGGCGAGCAGCACCCGCCAGGAGACGCCGTCGACGGCCAGGTGGTGGGCGGTCAGGACGAGTTGGGGCCGGGCGTCGCCGCAGGGCCGGAACAGGACGGCGCGCAGCAGGGTGCCGGTGGCCGGGTCCAGGGCGGCGCGGGCGGCGTCGGCGGCCTCGGCCCGGGCTGCTTCAGGGCCGGTGTCGGCGCCGGGGGCGGGCGGGTCGAGTCTGGTCAGCAGCCCGGTGCCCGGGTCCGCGACCGGCTCCTGGCGCCAGGTGCCCCCGGCGCGGGTGAAGCGGGTGCGCAGCGCCGGGTGGGCGGCCAGGACCGCCCGCAGCGCCTGGTCCAGGGCCGGCTCGTCGAGGTCGCGCGGCAGGTCGAGCAGCATCGACATGGTGAAGTGGCGCAGCGGGCCGTGGGCGGCGAAGAACCACTCCTGGACCGGGGTGAGCGGGGCCGGCCCGTCCGCGCGGCGCGGCCGGGGGGCCGGGGCGGCGGCCGGGCGGGCGGCGGCGACCAGGTCGGCGACGGTCTGGTGGCGGAAGACGTCCTGGGAGCCGATCCGCAGGCCGGCGGCGCGGGCCCGGGAGACGGCCTGGATGCTCAGGATCGAGTCGCCGCCGAGCTCGAAGAAGTTGTCGGTGACGCCGACCCGCGCCACGCCCAGCACCTCGGCCCAGATCCCGGCGAGGGTCTCCTCCTCGGGGGTGCGCGGGGCGACGAACTCCCCTTCCCGTCCTTCGCCTTCGGGGTCGGGGGCAGGCAGTGCGCGGCGGTCCAGCTTCCCGCTGGTGGTGAGCGGCAGGGTGTCGAGCGCGGTGAACGAGGACGGCACCAGGTGGTCCGGCAGCACCCGCCGCAGGGCGGCGCGCAGGTCGGCGGACGGGCGGGCCGCGCCGTCGGCGAAGACCAGGTAGGCCGCCAGCCGGGTGTGGCCGCGCGCGTCGGGCACGGCGGCGACGGCGGCCGCGGCGACCTGCGGCAGGTCGAGCAGCGCCGCCTCGATCTCGCCGGGTTCGATCCGGTGGCCGCGCACCTTGACCTGGTCGTCGGCGCGCCCGAGGTACTCCAGGCTTCCGTCGGCCGTCCAGCGGGCCAGGTCGCCGGTGCGGTACATCCGGGCGCCGGGCGGCCCGTACGGGTCGGCGGTGAAGCGGGCGGCGGTCAGCCCCGGGCGGCCGGCGTAGCCGCGGGCGACCTGGGCGCCGGCGAGGTGGAGTTCGCCGCTCACCCCGGGCGGCACCGGCTGGAGCCGGTCGTCGAGGACGTAGGCGCGCAGGTTGGGCAGCGGGCGGCCCACCAAGGGCCGGTCACCGCCCGCGATGCGGCAGGCGAGCGCGTCGACGGTGCACTCGGTGGGGCCGTAGTAGTTGTAGGCGGCGACGTCCGGGTGCCCGGCGAGTTCGCGCCAGAGCCGGGGCCCGACGGCCTCGCCGCCGAGCATCAGCACCCGGGGGCGGTGGCGCGGGTCGTCGAGCAGCCCGGCGGGCAGCAGTTGGCGCAGGTAGGAGGGCGTCAGGTCGAGGAAGTCGACGCGGTGGCGCACGACGTACTCGACCAGGGCGGCCGGGTCCATCCGGGTCGTCTCGTCGACCAGGTGCAGCGGGTGGCCGTCGGCCATCAGCAGCACGCCCTCCAGGGAGGTGTCGAAGGAGAACGAGGCGGTCAGCGCCACGCGCAGCGGCCCGCCGCCCGCGTCGGCGACGAAGCCGGCCCGGTGGGCGGCGAGCAGGTTGACCACCGCGCGGTGCGGGACGGCGACGCCCTTGGGGCGGCCGGTGGAGCCGGAGGTGTAGAGCACGTACGCGGTGTTGGCGGGGTGCAGCGGGGCGGTCCGGTCGGCGTCGCCGGGGTCGGTGTCCGGGCCGGTGTCGGGCAGCTCCCGGAGCGCCTGCTCGTCCAGGACCAGGGCGGGGCGGGCGTCGTCGAGCAGGTAACGCTGGCGCTCGGCCGGCAGGGCCGGGTCCAGGGGCAGGTAGCCGGCGCCGGCCTTCCAGACGGCGAGGATCGCCACGATCATGTCGGCGGTGCGCGGCAGCCGCAGCGCGACCAGCCGTTCGGGGCCGGCGCCGCGGGCGATGAGCTGGTGGGCGAGCCGGTTGGCGCGGGTGTTGAGGGTCGCGTAGTCGAGCCGCTCGGCTCCGGCGACCAGGGCCGGGGCGTGCGGGGTCAGGGCGGCCCTGCGCTCGAACAGCTCGGGGTAGCCGGTGTCCTCGACGGGCAGCGCGGTGGCGTTCCAGTCCCGGGTGACCTGCCGGGTCTCCCGGGGCGAGAGCAGCGGCAGGGTGCCGAGCGGGCGGTCGGGTTCGGCGGCGGCGCCGGCCAGCAGCAGCAGGAGCTGGTCGGCCATCCGGCGGGCGGTGGGCGCGTCGAAGAGGTCGGCGCGGTACTCCAGCAGGCCGGTGAGCGCCTCGCCGCCCGGGACGAACTCGACGCTGAGGTCGAAGGTGGCGGCCTGCCGGGGCACGGCGACCGGGGCGGCTGCCGGCCCGTGCGGGGTGGTGGCCTCGGGCGGCGCGGGGTGCAGCAGGACCAGCACGTCGAACAGCGGGTTGCGGCCCGCCTGGCGGGGCGCGCCGACCGCCTCGACGAGCCGTTCGAAGGGCGTGTCGCCGTGCGCGAGCGCGTCGTTGCCGGTCTCGGTGGCGGCCGCGAGCAGGTCGCGGAAGGATCCGGCGGGCTCGACCCGGGTGCGCAGGACGACGGTGTTGACGAAGCAGCCGACGGCCCGTTCCAGCTCGGTGCGGGAGCGCCCGGGCGTCAGGGAGCCGACGGTGACGTCCTGCTGGCCGGACCAGCGGGCCAGCAGCGCCTGGGTGGCGGCGACCAGGGCGGTGTGCAGGGTGCCGTGCCGCTCGGCCGCGAGCTCGCGCAGCCGGGCGGTGAGCGGCGCGGGCACGGTGAAGGCGTGGACGGCGCCGGGGCCGGCCTCCTCGCCGCGCCGCGGGTGGTCCAGCGGCAGCTCCGGCGGCACCGCACCGGCCAGTTTCGCCTTCCAGTGGGCCAGTTGGCCTTCCAGCCGGGCGCCGGAGAGCTGTTCGCGCTGCCACACCGCGAAGTCCGGGTACTGGACGGCCACCGGGGGCAGGTCCGGGGCGGCGCCGCGGGCCAGGGCCTCGTAGCCGGTGCACAGCTCGTCCAGGACGACGCCCATCGACCAGCCGTCGGTGACGATGTGGTGCGCCGTCACTTGCAGGACGTGCGAGCGGTCCGACTCGCGCACCAGCAGGGCGCGCAGCAGCGGCCCCTGCCGGAGGTCGAAGGGGCGGGAGTACTCCTGGAGCAGGATCGCGTCGAGGCTCTCCCCGTCGGCCGGCTCCCGGACGGGCAGCGGCACCGGACCGGCCGGCCGCACGGTCTGCACCGGGCGGCCGTCGGCCTCGTCGAAGGTGGTCCGCAGCCCCTCGTGGCGGGCCACGACGGCGGCCAGCGCCCCGGCGAGCGCCGCGCGGTCCAGCGGGCCGGTGAACCGTACGGCGACCGCGCTGTTGTAGCGGGGGTCGCCGGGGCGCAGCCGGTCCAGGAACCACAGGCGCTGCTGGACGAAGGAGGGCGGCAGCGGTCGGCTGCGGTCGGCGTGCGGGATGGACCGGTCGGCGGCGGCCCGGGCGCCGCCGGAGCGCCCGGCCAGCCGCAGGCGCAGCGCTTCGCGCAGGTCGGCGGGCAGGGCCTCGGCGCGGTCTCGCTTCGAAGGCGTCATGGTCGTCGGATCCTCACCGTTCGTCATCGTTCGTCATCGTCGGGGCCGCCGGACGCGGCGTCCTCGAGTTCGCTCAGCACCTGGTCCTCCACCAGTTCCGCCAGGGCGGCCACGGTGCGGGAGACCAGGACGTCGCGGGGGGTGAGCGTGACGCCGAAGGCATCGTTGGCGCGGGAGGCGATCAGCAGGGCCCGCATGGAGTCGCCGCCCAGTTGGAAGAAGTCGTCCGTCACGCCCACGGCCGTCCGCAGGGTCTCGGCCCAGATCTCGGCCACGGCCTCCTCGGTGGGCGTGCGGGGCGCCAGCCGGTCGGGCCGCTGCTCCTCCTCGGGTGCGGGGGCGGGCAGCGCGGCGCGGTCGGTCTTGCCGCTCGCGGTGAGCGGGAAGCGGTCGAGGACGGCGAAGGCCGAGGGGACGAGGTGGCCGGGCAGGGAGCGGGCGGCCAGGGCGCGCAGTTCGGCGCCGGTCGGCGGTTCGGCGCCGGGGGCCGCGAGCAGGTGGGCGACCAGGCGGGGCAGCCCGGGCTCGTCCTCCCGCACCGTCACCACGGCGTCCAGCACGGCCGGGTGGCGCACCAGGACGGCCTCGACCTCGCCCGCCTCGATGCGGTGGCCGCGCAGCTTGAGCTGGTGGTCGGTGCGGCCCAGGTAGTGCAGTTCGCCCCGGTGGTCGCGGCGCACCAGGTCGCCGGTGCGGTACATCCGGGTGCCGGGCGGCCCGTACGGGTCGGCGGTGAAGCGGGCGGCGGTCAGGCCCGGCCGGCCGAGGTAGCCGCGGGCCAGGGCCGTTCCGCTCAGCCACAGTTCGCCGGTGACGCCGTCGGGCACCGGCCGCAGGCGGGCGTCCAGGACGTAGGCGCCGGTGCCGGGCAGCGGGCGGCCGATCGGCGGCGCGGCGCCGTCCGGGGCCAGCGGTGCGGACCAGGCGGCGACCACGGTGGCCTCGGTGGGGCCGTAGGAGTTGACCATGCGGTGGTGCGGGGCCCAGCGGGCCACCAGGTCGGCGCCGCACGCGTCGGCGCCGACCACCAGGGTCCTGAGCGCGGGCAGCGTGCCGGGGGTGTCGGCGGGCAGGGTGGCGAGGGCGGCCGGCGGCAGCAGGGTGTGGGTGATCGCCTCCGTCCGGAGCACCTCGGCCAGTTGGGCGCCGAGCAGCGGCCCGGGTGCGGGCACCACCAGCCGGGCGCCGTGCGGCAGGGACATGCACAGTTCGAGCACGGAGGCGTCGAAGCTGGGGGTGGCGAAGGCCAGTACCCGGTCCCCCGGGGCGACTTGGTAGTGCTCGGCCTCGGCGGCGGCGAAGGCGGCCAGCCCGCGGTGGGTGAGGACGACGCCCTTCGGGGTGCCGGTGGAGCCGGAGGTGTAGATGACGTAGGCGGGGTCGTCCAGGTCGAGCGGGCGGAGCCGGTCGGGGTCGGCGGGGCGGTGGTCGGGGGCGCCGTCCGGCGGGGCGGCCAGCAGCGCCGCGACCTCCTTGGCGTCCAGGGTGAGCGCGGGCGCCGCGTCGCGCAGCATGAACTCGACGCGCTCGTCGGGGTAGTGGGGGTCGACCGGCAGGAACGCGGCACCGGTCTTCGCCACCGCCAGCTGGGCGAGCACCATGTCCGCCGAGCGCGGCAGCAGGAGGGCGACCACCTCGCCGGGGCCGGCGCCGCGCGCGATGAGCCGGTGCGCCAGGCGGTTGGCGTGCGCCTCGGCCTCGGCGAAGGTCAGCTCCAGTCCGGGGGCGCTCAGCGCCGGGGCGTGCGGCCGGCGGTCCACGGCGGCCTCGACCAGGGCGGGCAGGGCCGCCGGGGGCACCGGGCCGCCCGCCGGGCGGGCCGGGCCGCGCAGCAGCCGCTCGCGTTCCCCGGGCGGCAGCAGGTCGAGGTCGTCCAGGCGGGCGGTGCCGTCCGAGCCGGCCAGCGCGGCGAGGGTGTGCAGCAGTTGGGCGGCCAGTTTCTCGGCGGTGTCCCGGTCGATGTACCGGGGGTCGTGGCCGAGTTCGACGGCGAGCCGGTCGCCGGGCGAGACGACCACGGTGAGCGGGTAGTTGGTGGCCTCCCTGGCGTCCAGTTCGCGGATCAGCAGGCCGTGGGCGCCGGCCGTCGCGTCCCCGACCGGGTAGTTCTCGAAGACCACCAGGCTGTCGAACAGCGCCGTCCCGGGCGCCAGCCCGCTCAGGCCGTGCATCGCGGCCAGCGGCAGGTGGTCGAAGCGGCGGTCCTCGGCCTGCTCCTCCTGGAGCGCGCGCAGCCAGGCGGCACAGGGCTGGGCGCCGTCGACGGTGACGCGGGCGGGCAGGGTGGTGATGAACAGGCCGACGATGGCGTCGGAGCCGGCCAGGTCGGCCGGGCGCCCGGAGACGGTGGTGCCGAAGCACACCCGCTGCTCCCCGCTCCACCGCGACAGCAGCAGCGCCCAGGCGCCCTGCACCAGGGTGTTGAGGGTGAGCCGGTGCCGGCGGGCGAACTCCTGGAGCCGCTCCGTCTCGGCCTCGGCCAGGCGGTGCGAGAGCCAGGCGCCGGAGCGGGCCGTGTCGCCCTGGGCGGGCCTGCGGTCGTAGGGCAGCGCGGTGGTGGTGAGGTCCGCCAGGACGCCGCGCCAGTGCTCCGCGGCGGCGGCGGTGTCGCGGGCGGCGAGCCAGCCGACGTAGTCCGCGAAGGGCCGGCGCTCGGGCAGGCCCGGCCGGTCGCCGCGGGCGAGCGCGGCGTGGGCGGCCAGGACGTCGGACAGGACGTGGAAGACGCTCCACCCGTCGAGCAGCACGTGGTGGAAGGTCCACACCACGCGCGCCGCGTCCGGGCCGAGCCGGATCAGGTCGAGCCGCAGCAGCGGGGCCCGGTCCAGGGCCAGCGGGCGGGCCCGCTGGTCGGCGAGCAGCCGCTCCAGGCGGGCTTCGCGCTCGGCTTCCGGCAGTGCGCTCCAGTCGTGTTCGGTGACCGGCAGCGTCGCCTCCCGGTGGACCACCTGGAGGGGTACGGGCACGTCGCGCAGGACGACGGCGGTGCGCAGCACGGGGGTGCGGTCGACGACGTGCTGCCAGGCGGCGGCCAGCGGCCGCAGGTCGCGGGCGCCGTCCAGCACGAAGGTGATCTGCTCGACGTACAGGCCGTGTTCGGCCTCGTCCAGGCCGTGCAGCACCATGCCGGTCTGGGTGGGGGTGAGCGGCTGGATCTCCGTCACGTCCCGTCCGGTGCCGGCCAGTCGGTCGACGGCGGCCTGGTCCAGGTTGGCCAGCGGGTAGTCGGCGGGGGTGCGGCCGCCCGCGCCGGGTTGGGCGCAGTGGCGGACGATCTCCCGCAGCTCGTCCAGCAGTTCGGCGGCGAGCCGGGCGACGGTGGCGCGGTGGTGCACCGCGCGGGAGTACGACCAGGTGAACGCCAGTTTCCCGTCGCTCACCCGGCCGAGCACGTCCAGCAGGTGCGGACGGTCCGCGGCGCGGTCCATGCCGCCGGTGAGCGGGCCGGCCGGGGCGTGCAGCAGGCCGCCGGGGGCGGGGGTCCAGTCCTGCCGGCCCAGGTAGTTGAAGCCGATCTGCGGCAGGTCGGGCAGCCTGGGGTCGGCGGCGGGCCGCAGGTGGCGCAGGGCGCCGTAGCCGAGCCCGCCGCGCGGTACGGCGCGCAGGTTCTCCTTGACGGTCTTCAGGGCGGTGCCGGTGTCGGCGTCCCGGGGCACGTCCAGGGCCACCGGGTACAGCGTGGTGAACCAGCCGACGGTCCGGGAGAGGTCGACCCCGTCGAACAGTTCCTCGCGGCCGTGGCCCTCCAGGGCGACCGTGACCCGGTCCCGGCCGGTCCAGCGGGCCAGCACCCGGCCCAGGGCGCAGAGCAGGACGTCGTTGACCCGGGTGCGGTAGACCTCCGGGACGTCCTGGAGCAGCCGGCGGGTGTCCTCGGCGTCGAGGGCGAGGTCCAGCGACTCCTCGGTGGCGGCCGTGTTGGCGCCGTCCAGGTCGGTCGGCAGGGCGGTCGCGGCGCCGTCGTCCAGCCCGTACCAGTGGGCGTGCTCGTCGTCGAAGCCGCCGGCCGCGGTGTGCTCGGCGAGCCGTTCGGCCCAGGCCCGGAAGGAGGTGCTCTTGGGGCCGAGGTCGGGCCGCCCACCCGCCCGCAGCGCGCGGTGGGCGGTGTCCAGGTCCTCCAGGAGGACGCGCCAGGACACCGCGTCGACCACCAGGTGGTGCGCGGCCAGCAGCAGGACGGGGCGCCGCTCGCCGTCGAAGCGGCACAGCGCGGCCCGCAGCAGCGGCCCTTCGGCCAGGTCGAAGCCTGCGGCCAGGCGCTCGCCCAGCTCGCGCAGCGTCGCCTCGCGCTCCAGCGCCGGGGCGGCGGGCAGTTGATGCGTGCGCAGCTCCGGCAGGTCGCCGG
This sequence comes from Kitasatospora sp. NPDC058492, assembly GCF_042720685.1. Classification (NCBI taxonomy): domain Bacteria; kingdom Bacillati; phylum Actinomycetota; class Actinomycetes; order Kitasatosporales; family Streptomycetaceae; genus Kitasatospora; species Kitasatospora sp. NPDC058492. Next base: position 36,312 of record NZ_JBHXMU010000053.1, on the reverse strand, counting down.
GCGCGGTGCCGTGCTGGCGCCACCGCCCGTCGCCGAGCGGCTGGAACCGCAGGCGCAGCGCGTCGTGGTGGTCCAGGACGGCGGCGAGCGCGGCCCGCAGCAGGGGCTCCTCGGTGTCGGGGGCGAGGGTGAAGGAGACCGACTGGGTGAACTGGGCGGTGTCCCCGCCGAGGGTGTCCAGCAGCCAGTGCTGGACGGGGGTGAGCGGGGCGTCGCCGACCACGGCGCCCTGTTCGGCGGCGACCGCCGGGCTCGGCGACTCCTCGGCGGCGAGGGCGAGTTCGGCCAGGGTCTGGTGGGCGAACAGGTGCCGGGGGGTGAGCGCGAGGCCGGCCCGGCGGGCCGCGGAGACGATCTGGATGCCCAGGATCGAGTCGCCGCCGAGCGCGAAGTAGTTGTCGTCCGCGCCCACGTCGGGCACGCCGAGCACCTCGCGCCAGATCGCGGCGAGGGTGCGTTCGGTCGCGGTGCGCGGCGGTCGCTCACCGCGTGCGGCCGGGGCGGCCCACACCGGGGCGGGCAGCGCACGGCGGTCGAGTTTGCCGGTGGCGCCGAGCGGCAGCCGCTCCAGCGGCACCACCAGCGCGGGCACCAGGTGGTCGGGGAGGGTGCTCCCGAGGAAGGCGCGCCACTCGACGGGGTCGGGCAGTGCGCCGTCACGGGCTACCGCGTAGCCCACCAGGCGCCGGTGGCCGTCGTGGTCGACGACCCGGGCGGCGGCGGCCGACACCTGCGGGTGGCGGGCCAGGGCGGCCTCGACCTCGCCGAGTTCGATCCGGAAGCCGCGCACCTTGACCTGGTCGTCCGCGCGGCCGAGGTAGCCGAGGTCGCCGTCGGCCGTCCAGCGCACCAGGTCCCCGGTGCGGTACATCCGGCGCCCGGGCGGGCCGAAGGGGTCGGGCAGGAACCGGGCGGCGGTCAGGCCCGGGCGGCGCAGGTAGCCGCGGGCGACGCCGGTGCCGGCCAGGTACAGCTCCCCCGGCGCGCCGACGGGCACCGGGCGCAGCCGGTCGTCCAGGACGTAGGCCCGGGCGCCGCCGACCGGGCGGCCGATCGGCGGGTCGCGGTCGGGGTCGGCGGGGTCGCAGGCGAAGGCGGTGGCGTAGACGGTGGCCTCGGTGGGGCCGTAGATGTTCAGCACCCGGCAGCCGGGGACGGCCTCGCGCAGCCGGCGCACGGTGCGGGCGGGCAGGGCCTCGCCGGCCAGGACGACGGTGTCCGCGCCGAGGTGCACGGCGTCCTCCGCGAGGAGGCCGCCCAGGGCGGAGGGCACCGCGCTGAGCAGGCCGGCCCGCCACGGCCCGGGGCGCTCGGCCAGGGCCAGCAGGTCCCGGACGAGCTCCACGCAGCCGCCGGCGAGCAGGGGCGAGAAGATCTCGAACACCGACACGTCGAAGTTGAGCGAGGTGGCGGCCACCACGTGGGCCAGGCCGTGGTCGGCGAACTCGGCGGCGGCCCAGTCGGTCAGGGCCAGGACCGAGGCGTGGGCGACCACGACGCCCTTGGGGCGGCCGGTCGAGCCGGAGGTGTGGATGACGTACGCGGGGTGCTGCGGCAGCAGGGCGCCGAGCCGTTCGTCGTCGCGCACGGCGTCGGGGCGGGCGGCGGCGAGCCGTTCGGCGCACCCCGGGTCGTCGAGCACGATCCGGGTGAACGGGCCCGCCGGCAGCCGCCCTCCGGTCTCCGTGTCGGTGACCACGGCGTCGGGCCGGACGTCCGCGAAGAGGAACGCGATCCGCTCGGCCGGGTACCCGGGGTCGACCGGCAGGTAGGCGGCGCCGCTCTTGAGCACCGCCAGCAGCGCCACGGCCAGGTCGGCGGTGCGGGGCAGCGCGAGCGCGACGAACCGCTCGGGCCCGGCGCCGGCCGCGATCAGCAGCCGGGCCAGCCGGTTGGCCCGTTCGTCGAGCTCCCGGTAGGTCAGCTGCACGTCGCCGCAGCGGACGGCCGGGGCGTCGGGCGTGCGGGCGGCCTGCCGGGCGAAGGCCTCGGGCACGGTGTCCTGCGGTGCCTCGACCACCGCCCCGCCGAAGCGGTCGACGAGTTCGCGTCCTCGCAGCGGGTCGAGCAGCGGCAGCTGCGCCGCCGGCCGGTCGAGGCCGGCCGCCATCGCCGTCAGCAGGGTGTGCAGGCCCGCCCCGAGCGCCTCGACGGTCGCGGTGTCGAAGACGGCCGGGTCGTGGTCGAGGCTGACCGCGATGGCGTCGCCGGGGGCGACCACCACGCCGAGCGGGTAGTTGGTCGGCTCCAGGACGTGCTCGGTCTCGACGCCCAGGCCGTGCCGGGTCAGCGCCTGCGCGTCGAACGGGTAGTTCTCGAAGACCACGATGCTGTCGAACAGGGCCGTTCCGCCCGGCAGTTCGCTCCAGTTCTGGAGCTGCGCCAGGGAGACGGCGTCGTACCGGCGGGCCTCCGACTGGGCGTCCTGGAGCTCCCGCAGCCACTCCAGCAGCGAGCGGCCGGCGTCGATCCGCACCCGGGTGGGCAGGGCGTTGATGAACAGCCCCACCATCGAGGTGACGCCCGGGAGTTCGGCGGGCCGGCCGGAGACGATCGTGCCGAAGACCACGTCGTCCCCGCCGCCGTAGCGGGAGAGCAGCAGCGCCCAGGCGCCCTGGAGCACGGTGTTGACGGTCAGCCCGGCCTGCCGGGCGGTGGTCCGCAGCCGCTCCGACAGGTCGTTGTCGAGGGTCACCCGCACCGATGCCGAGGAGGAGGCGCGGTGCGCCTCGGCCGGGCGCCGGTCGCGGGGCAGTTCGGTGGGGGCGGGGAACCCGGCCAGGGTGTCGCGCCAGTACCGCTCGACCCGCGCCGGGTCCTGCCCGGACAGCCAGCGCAGGTAGTCGGCGAAGGGGGCGCGCACGACCGGGTTCGGCCGGCGCCCGGCGGCCAGGGCGGCGTAGCGCTCGCACACCTCGTCGAAGACCTGGGCCGCGCTCCACCCGTCGAGCAGGACGTGGTGGAAGGTCCACACCACCCGCACCCGGGTCGGCGACAGCCGGACCAGGGTCAGCCGCATCAGCGGCGCGGCGGCCAGGTCGAGGCCGGCCGCGCGGTCCTCGGCGAGCAGCCGGGCGGTGTCCCGCTCGATCCGGTCGGCCGGGCGGCCCGTCCAGTCGTGGTGGGTCACCGGGACGGCGGCCCGGTGCTGGACGACCTGGAGCGGCTCGGCGGTGTCCTGCCAGGCGAGCCGGGTGCGCAGCACCGCGTTGGCGTCCACGGTCTGCTGCCAGGCGGCGGCCAGGGCGTGCGGGTCGGTGACGCCGGAGAGGACCAGCTGGACCTGGTTGACGTAGGTGTGGGCGTCCGGGTCCAGCAGGCTGTGGAAGAGCATGCCCGCCTGCATCGCCGTCAGCGGGTACACGTCCGCGACGGAGCGGCCGTCCCCGGCGATCCGGTCCACCGCCGCCTGGTCCAGCCGGGCCAGCGGGAAGTCGGCGGGGGTGCGGCCGCCGGCGCCGGGCTCGGCGCAGTGCGCGACGAGGTCCTCCAGGGCGCGCAGCATGGCGTCCGCGAGCGCGGTGACGGTCCGTTCGTGGTGCCGGCCGGCGCTGTAGTACCAGCCGATCTCCAGCCGGTCGTCCTCGACCCGGGCGACGACGTCCAGCAGGTGCGGGCGCTCGGCGCCGGGCGCCTCCGCGCCGCCGAGGCCGCCGGGGACGGCGCGCACCAGGGCGGCGCCGTCGGCGGACCAGTCGAAGCGGCCCAGGTAGTTGAAGCTGATCCCGGGGGCCGGGGCGTCGGCGAGCTGCTCGTCCCGGGCGAGGTGGCGCAGCGCGCCGTAGCCGAGGCCGCGCTCCGGCACCGCCCGCAGCTGCTCCTTGACGGCCTTCAGCGCGGTGCCCCAGTCCCCGTCCGGGACGTCGAGGGCGACGGGGAAGAGCGAGGTGAACCAGCCGACCGTGCGGGACAGGTCGACGTCCTCGAACAGCTGGTCCTCGCGGCCGTGCCCCTCCAGGCCGATCGCGACGGTGCGCCGCCCGGTCCACTCGGCGAGCACCCGGCCCAGGGCGGTGAGCAGGACGTCGTCGATCCGGGTGCGGTAGACCCCGGGGACCTTGCGCAGCAGGCTCCCGGTGCGCTCGCGGTCCAGCCGGACGGTGACGGCGCGCAGGTCGGCGGCGGTGTTGCCGCCGTCGCCGTCCACCGGCAGCGCGGCCGCGCAGTGCCGGGCGGCCGCCGCCCAGTGGGCGCGCCGGCCCGCGAAGCCGCCGGCCGCGGTGTGCTCGCGCAGGCGGCGGGTCCACTCCCGCACGGAGGTGGTGCGGGCGGGCAGGCGCAGCGGCCGGCCCTCCACGGCCTGCCGGTAGGCGGTCTCCAGGTCCTCCAGCAGGATCCGCCAGGAGACGCCGTCGACGACCAGGTGGTGGACGACCAGCAGCAGCCGGGCGGGCCGGGTGCCGTCGGTGGTGAACAGGCGGGCGGTGAGCAGCGGGAGGGTGTCCAGCCGGAACGCGGCGTGCGCGGCCTCGGTGGCCCGCGCCTCGGCGGCCTCGGCCGCCGCCCGGTCCAGGGCGCCGAGGTCGACGACCTCCAGCAGCTCGGGCACGGCGGCGTCCGCGGGGGCGCAGTGCTGCTGCCAGGCGCCGTCCGCCCCGGTGGTGAAGCGGGAGCGCAGGGCGTCGTGGTGGGCCCACAGGGCGGTCAGGGCGCGGCGCAGGGCCTGCGGGTCGACCTCGCCGGGCGCCTCCACCACGACGGACTGGTCGAAGGCCGCGGCGTACGGCGGGTGCGGGTCGAGGAACCAGTGCTGGATGGGCGTCAGGCCCACCTCGCCGCTGACCGGTTCGGTCCCGGCGACGGTGGCTGCGGTGCCGGCGGCAGCGGCCAGCGCGGCGACGGTGGGGTGCCGGAACAGGTCGCGGGGGGACAGCGCGAGACCGGCGGCGCGGGCGCGGGAGACGACCTGGATGCTCAGGATCGAGTCGCCGCCGAGCAGGAAGAAGTCGTCGTCGACCCCGACCCGCTCCACGCCGAGCAGTTCCGCCCAGATCGCGGTGAGGACGCGTTCGGTGTCGGTGCTCGGGGCGCGGTGGGCGCGGTCGCCCGCCGCCGACCAGTCGGGGGCGGGCAGCCTCCGGCGGTCCACCTTGCCGTTGGCGGTCAGCGGCAGTTCGGCGACCGTGACGAAGGCCGCGGGCAGCATGTAGTCGGGCAGGTCGGCCGCCAGGTGGGCGCGCAGCGCCGTGGCGGAGGGCGGCTCGGCGCCGCCGGCCGGCACCAGGTGGGCGGCCAGCCGCCTGCGCCCCGCGTCCTCGTGGAGCGAGACGACGGCCTCGGCGACGGCCGGGTGGGCGGTGAGCCGCGCCTCGATCTCGGCGGGTTCGATGCGGAAGCCGCGGATCTTGATCTGGTCGTCCGCGCGGCCCACGAAGTGCAGTTCGCCGTCCTCACTCCACCGGGCGGTGTCGCCGGTGCGGTACATCCGGCCGCCGGGCGGCCCGAAGGGATCGGCGAGGTAGCGGGCGGCGGTCTCGCCGGGCCGGCCCGCGTAGCCGCGCGCGACGCCGGCGCCGGCGATGTACAACTCGCCGGTGATGCCGGGCGGTTGCGGCTGGAGGGCGCCGTCCAGCACGTACACCCGGGTGTCGTCCAGCGGGCGTCCGATCGGCAGCACGGCGGGCAGCCGGTCACCGGGGCGGAAGGCCCGGCGGGTCGCGAACGTGGTGGTCTCGGTCGGGCCGTAGCCGTCGACCACGGTGAGGTCGGGGCAGGCCTCCAGGACGCGGCGCACGACCGCGCCGGGCACCGCCTCACCGCCGGTCCACACCTCCCGGGCGCCGCACAGGCAGCCCGGGTCCTCCTGGGCGAGGAGCCGGAACAGGCCGGCGGTCAGCCACAGGCACTGCACGCCCTGCTCGGTGACGGCGCGGCGGACGGCGGCGGCGTCCAGGTCCTCCGGCGGGGCCAGCACGGCGGTGCCGCCGCGCAGCAGCGGCACCCACAGCTCGTAGGTGGCGGCGTCGAAGGCGTGCGGGGAGTGCACGAGCACCCGGTCGTGGCCGGTGAAGGCGCGGTCCAGGGCGAGCGCGGCGACGTCGCGCCGGCGCACCGCGACGCCCTTGGGGGTGCCGGTGGAGCCCGAGGTGAACATCAGGTACTGGACGTTGTCGGGGTGGAGCGCCGGTGCCGTGGCCGGGGCGGCCGGGCCCGGCCGGGCCGCGAAGGTCTGCCCGTCGACGCGAAGCACTTGCCCGTCCGGCCGCAGTTCGCGGGCCATCCGGTCCCCGTGCGCGTCGGTGAGCAGCAGGTCCGCGCCGGCCTCGGCCAGCATCAGGTGCAGCCGCTCGCGCGGCGCCCTGCCGTCCAGCGGCACGTAGACCCCGCCGGTCCGGACCAGCGCCAGCTGGGCGACGACCAGGTCGACGGAGCGGTCCATGAGCACGCCGACCGGGCGTTCGGCGCCGACGCCGAGCGCGGCCAGCCGGCCGGCCAGGGCGGCGGCGCGGACGTCGAGGTCGCGGTAGCCGAGGCGCTCGTGGCCCGCCTCCACGGCGACGGCGTCCGGGCGGCGGCGCACCTGCTCGGCGAACAGGTCCGCGATGTCGCGCTCGGTCCGTCCGACGGCGGTGGCGTTCCAGTCGACGAGGATCCGTCGGCGCTCCCCGGCGGTCAGCAGCGGCACGCGCGCGGGCGGGCCCCCGGCGCTCCCGGGCAGTCCCGTCAGGACAGCCGTGAGCTGCCCGGCCATCCGCCGGACGGTGGCCTCGTCGAACAGCCGCGGGTCGTAGCACAGCCGCAGGGCCAGCTCCGGCCCCGGGTAGGCCAGCAGGGCGAGCGGGTAGTTGGTGGTCTCGATGCCGTCCAGGTCGCGCAGGCGCAGGCCGTGCACGGCGGCCGCATCGTCCTCGACCGGGTAGTTCTCGAAGACGACGATGCTGTCGAACAGGGCGGTCTGCTCGGGGAGGACGGTGGCGGCCCGCAGGCGGGTGAGCGGGACGAAGCCGTGGCGCCGGTCCTCGCCCTGCTCCCGTTGCAGCGTGCGGAGCCAGTCGAGCAGGGTGCCGTCGGCGGGCACGGCCGTCCGGGTGGGCAGGGTGGTGATGAACAGGCCGGTCATCGTCTCGACGCCGGGCAGCTCGGGCGGCCGCCCGGACGAGGTGGTGCCGAACACCACCTCGTCCCGGTTGGCCTGACGGCCCAGCAGGATCGCCCAGGCGCCCTGGACCAGGGTGTTCAGGGTCAGGCCGGAGCTGCGCGCGAGGCCTTCCAGCGCCCGGGTCGCGGCGGCGGGCAGGGTGAACGGCACGGCCCGGGTGGATTCCGCGCGGTGGCTCTGGCGCGGCTCGCGGTCGTACGGCAGCGGCGTCGGCTCGGCCAGCCCGGCCAGGCGCCCGCGCCAGTGCCGCTCGGCCTCCGCCGGGTCGCGCTCGCGCAGCCAGGCCACGAAGTCGCGGTAGGGCCGGCGCTCCGGCACCGTGCCGTACGGGACGGTGCCGAAGGACTCGGTGCCGGATGGCAGGGTGCCGGACGGGACGGTGCCGGATGGCACAGTGCCGGACGGGACTTCTCCCGCCTCCGGCCCGGAGCGGGCCAGCGCGGCATGCACGGCGAACACGTCGGACAGCACCTGGAAGAGGCTCCAGCCGTCCAGGACGAGGTGGTGGAAGGACCACAGCACGCGCACCCGGGTGTCGGAGAGGCGGATGAGCAGCAGCCGCTGGAGCGGGGCCCGGGCCAGGTCCAGCCCTCGGGCCCGGTCGCGGTCCAGGAGCTCGGCCAGCCGGCCCCCGCACTCGGGCTCGGACAGCTCGCGCCAGTCCAGGTGGGTGACCGGCACGGCCGCCCGCCGCCGCACCACCAGCAGCGGCTCGGGCACCTCCTGCCAGCGGACGTGGGCGCGCAGCACCGGGGTGCGGTCGGTGACCCACTGCCAGGCGGCGGCGAGCCGCCCCGGGTCGGGCACGCCGTCCAGGACGAAGTCCAGCTGCTGGAAGTAGGCGCCGCTGTCCTCCTCGGCGAGGCCGTGGAAGAGCATCCCGGACTGGGTCGGCGTCAGCGGGAGGACGTCCTCCACCGCGCCCGGGTCGTCGCCGGTGATCAGGTCCACGGCCGCCTGGTCGAGCCGGGCCAGCGGGAAGTCGGACGGGGTGCGCCCGGCGGCGCCCGGGCGGGCCGCGTACCGCGCGAGGTCGGCCAGCTCGGCGGCGAAGTGCCGGGCCAGGGCCTCGACGGTGTCGCGCCGGTGCACGGCACCGGAGTAGAACCAGCTGAACTCCAGCGCGTCGCCGTCGAGTCGGCCGACCACCTCCAGGGCGTGCGGGCGCTCGACGTGCGGGTCGGCGTCCAGTTCCAGGGGCCGGAAGGTGCCGCGGTAGAGCCCGGCCGCGTCCTGCGGGAAGGACATCCGGCCGAGGTAGTTGAAGCTGATCCGCGCGGCCGGGGCGTCGGGGGCCGTGCCTGGGCGCCCCAGGTGGCGCAGGGCGTCGAAACCGAGGCCCCGTCGGGGGACGGCGCGCAGCTGCTCCTTGACCCGCTTGAGGACGCCGTCCCAGTCGGCCCTGGCGGGCACGGCCAGCGCGACGGGGTGCCGGGTGGTGAACCAGCCGACCGTGCGGCTCAGGTCGAGGTCGGCGAACAGTTCCTCGCGCCCGTGCCCCTCGACGTCCACCACGACCCGCTCCAGCCCGCTCGCCCCGCACAGGGCCCGGCCGAGGGCGCTCAGCAGCACGTCGTTGGCCTGGGTGCGGTAGGTGTCGGGCAGGGTGCGCAGGAGGGCGGCGGTGTCGGCGGCGTCGAGGCGCACGGTGACGGAGCGGGCCGAGGCGTGGGTGTCGGCCCCCGCGAGGTCGGCCGGGAACGGGTCCGCCGGGGCGTCACCGTCCTGCCCGGGGACGGCCCGCGCCCAGTACTCCGTCTCGTCCTCGAAGCCGCCCGCCGCGGCGTACGCGCCGAGCCGCTCGCCCCACTGCCGCAGCGGCGAGGACTTCGCCGGCAGGGCCGCCGCCCCGTCCCGGCCGTCGCGGCGGGCGCGGTAGGCCGTGTCGAGGTCCTCCGCCAGCACCCGCCAGGAGACCCCGTCGACGACCAGGTGGTGGACGGCCAGGTGCAGGACCGGCGGCTGCCCCGCACCGCGCTCGTGCAGCACGGCGCGCAGCAGCGGGCCGTCGCCGCCGCCCAGGTCGAAGGGGCCGAAGTGCGGGGTGTCGCCGTCCGGGCCGGTGTGCCGGCCCAGGCGGATCCGGGGCGCCCGGTCGTCGATCCGCCAGCGCACGCCGGGGCCGGTACCGGGCTCGCCGTCGCGGGGCTCTGCGGTGCGGGGCTCTCCGACCTCGGGCTCTGCGGCGTCGGGCTCACCGGCCTCGGCCGTGAAGGCCGAGCGCAGCGCGTCGTGGTGGGCGACCACGTCGTTCAGGGCGTCCTCCAGCGCCGCCCTGTCCACGTCGGCGCCCAGCAGGAGGGAGAGCGCCTGGTTGAAGTGCCCGGCGCGCCCGGCGGCCCGGTCGAGCCACCAGCGCTGGATCGGGGTCAGGACGCCCGCCCCGGTGGCGGCCACCCGGGCGGTCACGGCCGGCCGTTCGGCGTCGTCCGCGCACCGGGCCAGCGCGGCGACCGTCTGGTGCCGGTAGAGGTCCCCGGAGGTCACCGCCAGCCCCACCTGCCGGGAGCGGGCCACCACCTGGATGCCGAGGATGGAGTCGCCGCCGAGGTCGAAGAAGTTGTCGTCCGCGCCGACCCGTTCCAGCCGCAGCACCTCCGCCCAGATGGTGGCGAGCGCCTGTTCGGCGGGGGTGCGGGGGGCGACGTGGCGTACGGCGGGCACGGCCGGCCCCGGGTCGGGCAGCCGGCTCCGGTCGAGCTTGCCGTTGGGGTTGAGCGGCAGCGCGGGCAGCGGCACGACGGCCGAGGGCACCAGGTAGTCGGGCAGGGCCAGGCCGAGCGCCCGGCGCACGGCCTCGGGCTCCACCCGGCCGCCCGGGACGGGGACCACGTAGCCGACCAGGCGCCGGTTTCCCTCGCCGTCGGCGACGGTGGCGGCCGCCTCCGCCACGCCCTCGCAGCGCCGCAGCGCCTCCTCCACCTCGCCCAGTTCGATCCGGAAGCCGCGCACCTTGACCTGCTGGTCGATCCGGCCGAGGTACTCCAGCTCGCCGTCGGCGTTCCACCGCACCCGGTCGCCGGTGCGGTACATCCGCTCCCCCGGCGCGCCGTACGGGTCGGCGACGAACCGGGCGGCGGTCAGCCCGGGGCGGCCCAGGTAGCCGCGCGCCAGGCCGCCGCCCCCGAGGTACAACTCGCCGACCACGCCCGGCGGTTGCGGGCGCAGCCCGGGGTCGAGGACGTACGTCCGGGTCAGCGCGAGCGGCCTGCCGATCGGCGGCGCCTGCTCCGGCAGCCGGTCACCGGCGAACCAGGCGGTGGCGTAGACGGTGGCCTCGGTGGGGCCGTAGATGTTGGCGATCGCGCTGCCGGGCAGGGCGCGCCGCAGGTCGCCCACCGCCTGGGCGGAGAGGGCCTCGCCGGCCAGCACGACGGTGCCCGCGTCGACCGGGGCGGCGCCCCCGGCGAGCAGTCGGGAGATCACCGAGGGCACGCCGCTGACCAGGCCGACACGGCGCGGGGCCGGCTCCTCGGCGAGGGCGGCGAGGTCGGCGACCACCTCGACGCTGCCGCCCGCCAGCAGCGGGCAGAGCAGCTCGAAGACCGACACGTCGAAGTTGAGCGAGGTGGCGGCGAGCACGTGGTCCAGCCCGCCGGGCCCGAACCGCTCGGCCGCCCAGCGGGCGAGGGCGACGACGCTGCGGTGGGTGATCACGACGCCCTTGGGCCGGCCGGTCGACCCCGAGGTGTAGATGACGTAGGCGGGGTGCTCCGGCAGCAGCGGCCGGAGGCGGTCGGCGTCCGTGAGATCGGCGTCCGCCGAATCAGCGCCCGCCGGGTCGGGGGCGAGGCCGGCGCCGTCCTCCAGCAGCAGGACGGGCCACCCCTCGGGCAGCGCGGCCGCCGTCTCCCGGGTGGCGAGGACCAGCGCGGGCCCGGCGTCCGCCAGCATGAAGCGGATCCGCTCGGCCGGGTAGCCCGGGTCCACCGGCAGGTACGCCGCACCCGACTTGAGCACCGCCCACAGCACCGACGGCAGGTCGGCGGAGCGCGGCAGGCACAGCGCGACCAGCCGCTCGGGGCCCGCGCCCCGGGCGACCAGCAGCCGGGCGAGGCGGTTGGCCCGCCGGTTGACCTCCGCGTAGTCCCGCCGCACCGGGCCGCAGCCGACGGCGGTCCGCCCGGGCGCGCGGGCCGTCTGCGCCTCGAACAGCACGGGCAGCACGGGCAGCACGGTGTCCGGGAGGTCGCGGGCGCCGTGCGCGGGCGGGTTCCAGGAGTCGAGCAGCGTGCGCTGCTCCTCCTCGGAGAGCATGGGCAGTTCGGCGAGGATGCGCTGCGGGCCGTCCGCCATGCCCGCCAGCAGGCGGTGCAGGTGGCGCGCCATCCGGGCCACCGTCCGGGCGTCGAACAGGTCCGTGTTGTACTCCACCGTCAGCGCGCAGCCGTCGGTGCCCTCCGGGGTGAACTCCAGCACCAGGTCGAACCGGGCGGCCGGGCGGGGCAGCGGGTGGTCCTCGAAGCGCAGGCCTCCGGCGGGCGGCGGGGTGGTGGGGCTCTGCTGAACGACCATGACCTGGACCAGCGGGGTGCGGCTCGGGTCCCGGGGCGGGGCCAGTTCCTCGACCACCCGGTCGAAGGGCACCGCCGCGTGGGCGAAGGCGTCCAGCAGGGTGGTGCGCACGCTCTCCACGAACCGGTCGACGGTGGCCCGCTCGTCCACGTCGCCGCGCAGCACCACGGTGTTGACGAAGAAGCCGGTCACCTCCTCCAGCTCCCGCCGGTCGCGCCCGGTGGTGACGGTGCCGAACGCCACGTCCCGCTGGCCGGAGTAGCGCGAGAACAGCAGCGCGGACGCCCCCGCGAACAGGGTGAACAGCGTCGTGCCGCGGCCCGCGGCGAGGTGCCGCAGCCGGGCCACCAGTTCGGCCGGGAGGCGGTGGCGGTGCGCCGCGCCGTTCGTCGTGCGCTGGGCGGGCCGGGGCCGGTCGGTGGGCAGTTGCAGGGGTTGCAGCTCCGCCAGGTTCCGCCTCCAGTAGGCGAGGTCCGGCGCGTCCTCCGCCCCGGCGCCCTCGGTCCGCCGGCGCTGCTCCCAGCGCGCGAAGTCGGGGTACTGGAGGGCGGGGGCGGCGAGCGCGTCCGGTTCGCCGGAGACCTCCGCCCGGTAGAGCGCGGCCAGTTCGCGGGTGAGGACGCCCACCGACCAGCCGTCGGTGATGATGTGGTGCTGCGCCAGCAGCAGCAGGTGCTCGTCGGCGGCGAGGCGGACCAGCAGTGCCCGGGCGAGCGGGCCGTCCGTCAGGTCGTAGGGCCGGTTCAGCTCCTCGGTCAGCAGCCGTTCGGCCGCCTCGGCGCGCTCCCCGGCCGGCCGGTCGCCGACGTCCGCGGTGCGCAGCGGCAGGGTGCCCGCCGCCGCGACGCGCTGCACGAGCTGCCCGTCGACGGTGGCGAAGGTGGTGCGCAGCGAGTCGTGACGGGCGGCGAGCCGGCCGAGGGCCCGGCGCAGGGCCTCCGGGTCCGTCGTTCCGTGCAGCCGCAGGGCGACGCCGGTGTTGTACTCCGTCCCCCCGACGGTGAGGTCGTCGAGGAACCACAGGCGGCGCTGGGCGCTGGACAGCGGCAGCGGCTCCTCGCGCGGGGCGGGCGGGATCGGCTCCGGCGGCGCGGCGGTGTGCCGCTCGTCCACCAGCGGGGCCAGGGCGGCGACCGTCCGCGCGGTGAAGACGTCCCGGAGTGTGAGCCGGACGCCCAGCCGCTCGGCGACCCGGGCCAAGGTCCGGGCGGCGAGGATCGAGTCGCCGCCCAGGTCGAAGAAGTCGTCCGTCGCGCCCACCGCGTCGACGCCGAGGACCTCGGCCCAGATGGCGGCCAGGGCGCGTTCGCGCTCGGTGCTCGGGGCGACGGATCCGGCCGCCCCGGGGCGGGCGGGCGCGGGCAGCGCCTGCTGGTCGATCTTGTGCTGCGGGGTGAGCGGCAGCGCGGCCAGGACGACGACGGCGGACGGCACCAGGTGGGCCGGCAGGGCGGCGGCCAGTGCCGCGCGCAGCTCCGCCGGATCCGGGGCGTGCTCGTGGTCGGCGGGCGTGGCGTAGCCGACCAGGCGTTCGCGGCCCGGTTCGTCCTCCCGGACCACGACGACGGCCTGGTCGACGGCGGGGTGCGCCCGCAGGGCGGCCTCGATCTCCCCCGGTTCGATCCGGAAGCCGCGGATCTTCACCTGCCGGTCGAGCCGGCCGAGGAACTCCAGCTCCCCGTCGGCCGTCCACCGGGCCCGGTCGCCGGTGCGGTAGAGCCGGGCGCCGGGCGGGCCGAAGGGGTCGGCGACGAAGCGCCCGGCGGTCAGGCCGGGGCGGCCCAGGTAGCCGCGGGCCACGCCCTCGCCGCCGACGTACAACTCGCCGTCGGTGCCTGGCTGTTGGGTCCGCATGGCCGCGTCGAGCACGTACGCCCGGGTGTGCGGCAGCGCGCCGCCGATGGGGGGTGCGCCGCTGCCGGCGGCCAGCGGGCCGGTCCAGGTGGCGACGATGGTCGCCTCGGTCGGGCCGTAGGAGTTGATCATGCGCCGGCCGGGCGCCCAGCGGTCGACCAGGTCGGCGGGGCAGGCCTCGGCTCCGACGATCAGCGTGCGCAGGTGGCGCCCCGCGCCGCCGGGCACGGTGGCCAGGGCGGCCGGCGGGATGAGGGCGTGGGTGATGCGGTGCTCGTCGAGCACGGCGGCGAGTTCCTCGCCCAGCCAGGGGCCGTGCGGGGGGATCACCAACGTGGCGCCGGCCAGGACGGAGATGAACAGTTCGAGGACGGAGGCGTCGAAGCTGGGCGAGGAGAACTGCAGCACCCGGTCGCCGGGGCGCACCGCGTAGTGCGCGCGGGCCGCCTCCGCGAAGCCGCCGATCCCCCGGTGGGTGACGACCACCCCCTTGGGCGTCCCGGTGGAACCCGAGGTGTAGATCACGTACGCCGCGTGGTCGGTCCCGCTCGGGCCCGGCAGCGCGGTACCGGTCGGGCCCGCCAGGCCGGTGTCGGGCGTGTCTGCGGCGCCGGCCGGGTCCGTCTCCAGCAGCGCGCGGACCCGGGCCGGATCGTCCAGGACGACGGCGGGGGCGGCGTCGGCGAGCATCAGCGCCCGTCTCCCGGCGGGGTAGGCCGGATCCACGGGCAGGAAGGCGGCGCCCGTCCGGGCGACCGCCAGCTCCGCCGCGACCAGTTCCATGGAGCGCGGCAGGACCAGCGCCACCGTCCGGTCCGTCCCTGCGCCGCGCCGTGCGAGGTCGCGGGCCAGGCGCTCGACCCGGTCGGCCAGTTCCCGGTACGTCCAGCTGCGCCGGCCGTCGGTCACCGCAGGCGCGTGCGGCGCGCGGTCCACCTGGGCGGCGAACAGCGCGTCGAGCGTCCGGTGCGCCGGCGGCGGGGCGGCATCGCTCCCCGGGGCGGCACCGGTCCCCGGGGCGCCAGGGGTGTCGCCGGCCTGCGGCGGAGCGGACGAACGCACGGGCTGGGCAGGCCGGTCGGTCATGGCGGAAGGTCCTTCCGGACGGGGAGGAGGCGATGCGGGCGCCGGGGCAGGCGGGGGCCGGCCCTCGGGCCCGGGAACGGGGGCCGGGGGAACGGAACGAGCCGGGGGTGAGCCCGGTGGAGCGGCGCCGGCGGGAGGGCCGCAGGCGGCCAGGACGAGGCCGGGCGCCTCAGGCGGGGTCGGCGCGACGCGCCGTGCGCCCGGACACCTGCACCCGGTCGATCACGCCCGTGGCGGGATCGCGGTGGAAGCGCCCGCCCGGCTCGGGGCGGCCGGTGTCGGGGGCGAGCAGGTCGTAGGAGAGGTCGGCGAAACAGCGCAGGGGCAGCGGCAGGTCGCCGTCCACGGAGAGCGTGGACGATCCGTCGCCCGCGGGCTCGACGCGGTACCGGATCGAACCGTTGCGGTAGGTGCCCGCGCACTCGGGCAGGGGGGCGGGCTCGCCCGCGCCCACGGGCGCGATCGCGGCGGGCACCCGGACACCCGCCAGCTCGGCCAGATCGGCCGCGAGCTCGCGCCAGAGCGCGGTGGCGGTGCCGGAGTTGCCCGCGAAGGCGACCACCACGCCGCTGTCCGGGTCGGCCCGCAGGTGGCAGGAGGTCCCCATGGCGTTGCCGTCGTGGCCGCACCACAACCGGCCGTCCTGCTGGTAGAGGGCGAGCCCCGGGCCCCAGCCGTCCGCGAGCGCACCCGGCCGGGCGCCGGGCTGCGGGCGGCGCATCTCCTCGGCGACGGCGGGGGGCAGGGCCTTGGCCCGGCCGACCAGGGCGCCGCCGAGCGCGGCGAGGTCCGCGGCGCTCGCCAGCAGGGCGCCGGCCGGGGCCTCCAGCGGGGCCAGGTTCTGCCGGACCGGCCGGGCCCGGCCGGTCGCGGCGTTGAGCGCGTGCCCGGCGGCGACCGGGCGTGCGGGTGCGCTCGCGTCGACGAACACGGGCACGGTGCCGAGCGGTTCGAGCAGCAGGGCGGCCACGGCCTCGTGCCAGGGCATCCCGGTCACCGTCTCCACCAGGCGCCCGGCGGCGACGTAGCCGGCGTTGGAGTAGGAGAAGTCCGTCCCGGGCGGGAAGAGCGCGTCCCCGGCCGTGCACACGGACGACAGGTAGTGCGCCGCGGTGGTCCGGGCGGCGGCGTCGGAGTCCGGCCCGGTGGGCAGTCCGCCGGTGTGGCTGAGGAGTTGGCGAATCGTTACTGCTGGCATCCGGCGGAGCTCGGGCAGGTGATCGGCGACCCGGTCGTCGAGGTCGAGGTCGCCGTCGTCGGCGAGGAGCATCACCAGGGCGGCCGTGTAGGGCTTGGTGAGCGACCCCACCGGCACCACGGTGTCCCCGGTGAAGGGCGCACCGGTGGCGGCGTCGGCCACACCGGTGTGCAGGGCCACGACCTCCGAGCCGGTGTCCAGCACCACCTGGGCGCCGGGCACCCGGTGGGTGCGCGCGAGCGTGTCGAGCCGGTGCTGCAGTTCGCGGCGTGAGCGGCGTAAGAGGAACGGCGCGCGCTCGCGGACGGGCGCGGAACTGGGGTACGGCATGGGCGGACGCTCCCGTTGACTGGTTCTCAGATGCGGGCGCGGCAAGCGTCCGCGGATGAATTCCTGATTACTGTGGAGCACGCCGTGAAATTTCCTGCCACCTGCGCTCCTCGACTCAAGACTCGCGGGAACAACGGGAATCGACGGAAGCCCTGCCGATGACGGCCGGCTGGGTGTGAACGGGAATCCCCGACCGCTCCCGGCAGGGCGCCGCACCCGCCCGAGGGGAACCGTTCCCGGCCGCTTCGGCGCTCCCCGACCGGACGGTGCGAATGCGACCCGAATTCCACGCCGCCCCGGAACGGCGAACGGGGGAACGGCGGGCGGGAACGGTGCGCGGCGAACGGCCGACCGCCGAATGCCCTCACCCCGCAGGCGGGGCCGGACAGGAATCCCGAACGCTCCAGTCGGCCGCTCCGACGGCCCTGACCTGCGCGATCGTTGCGCCCGGCATGCCTATCCCCCCTGCGATCCCTCCCCGCAGCCACCGTGCGGAACCTGCCACAACCGTCGCGAGGACCGGGCAATACCTTGACGGCCCGAACGCTCGGAACGACGAACGCGGAACAGTCTTCACGGCGGGTCACCCGCTCGCAACCCCTGGCGATTGAACGGAAAGCAACTCTCCCCGGAATCGGAACCGCAAAATCGCTGGTGTGACTCCCGGCCACGCCCGGAACGCCTGATGACGGGTGTGAATTCTTTGGCCGAAACTGTGACACCCCGATCCCCCTGGCCACCCGGCCGGGTTTCCGCGGGGAATAGCCGAGTGATTCCCCTGACGCCTGGGGCGGTTGTGCAGGAATGCGACGGAATAGATCAGGTGCGTTGTGAGTGAATCAATGAGGGCTCTGATGCGCGTGTGCCCCGATGCGCTTGTGCCGTGGTGCGCGTGTGCCCTGTTTCACGCATGCTCTGGTTCACATCGGCCGCCCCGGGGCGCGGGGCGGCCGAGCGGATCCGCCACGCGCCGGAACGCGGGCGGACTCAGGACTCAGGACATCCGTCAGCTCAGAACGCCCGTCAGCCCCGCCAGGAGCTGCCGGTAGAGGGCCTGGTCGCCGTGCCACTGGTGGACGTCACCGCGCGCGACGGAGCGGACGGACCCGGCCCGTCCGACCCGGCCCCCGAACCGCTGGTCCGGACGGTCGGCGCCGACGAGGTGGTCGACGTCTCGCGCACCGGCGCGGCCGAAGTCCGCGGGGCCGACGCCCCGGACGCCGCCGCCGGCCGGCCCGTCGAGGTGCGCGGCGCGGTGGCGCGGCCCTGCGCGGCCACGTCCACGGGCGCGCCGTCGCCCGGTTCGACGCGCTCGATCCGCAGCACCAGGTTCCGGTCGCTGCGGTCACCGCCCCCGTCCCGGTTGCGGCTGTGCACCAGCTGCGTCAGCACGCCCCGGACCTCCTGCCAGCGCCCCTGCACCGCGCGGATGTTGGGGCACCACTCGCCCTCGCGCCGGTGCTCCAGGTCGAGCTCCCAGCGCTCGGCGTCCACCAGGTGGCTCGCCCCGACCGTCCCGGGAATCTCGACCGGACGGCCACCGCGCACCGTCACCACCGCCCGCTGCGGCCACTGCCCCTCCACCGCCGTCACCGTGATCCGGCTCCGCCCCTGGTACCAGGCCATCGCTGTCCTCCTCCATCCGTCCTCGTGCCGGCCGCCGACCGCCGACCGGCCTCGGCCGGTATCACGGCCGGCACCCCCTCCCGGGTTCGAACGGCGGGCACGACAGTGCACGTCAGGGGGCGTGGGAGCCCGAGGGCAGCACGCCCATCGAACATTTTGCCGACAGGTTCAGGTCAAGGCGATGGCTAGATCACCCCCTTGTCTGTAGTCGTATACACACATAGCGTGACTGCCCTGCCGCGGTGCGGCGGTTCGCTCACCTACCCATGGAGGTGGCTTCGCCATGTCCGGAACGTCCTCGTACACCGAGCCCATCGAGCCCACGCCCGCCACCGCCGAAGCGAACCGGAAGGCCGCCGAGGCGGCCAGGATCGCCGACGAGAAGGACGGCCGGGACTTCGCCGACGCCAGCCGGTTCATGATCGCCCCGCCGGACGTGCCCGTCATCATGTCCCGCAAGAACCCGTCGGAGGTGGTCTGGGACTTCACCGCGTACGAGTTCCTCCAGCCGGACCTGCGCACCGAGATGCCCACGGTCAACGGCAGCCTGCACCGGCAGGGCGAACTCACCGCCATCGCCGGGCTGTTCCAGGTCACCAGCTGTCCCGCGTACCGGATCTACCAGGTACGCGGCTACGACCTGTCGAACATGACGATCATCGAGAGCGACGCGGGCCTGGTCGTCATCGACCCGCTGGCCTGCTACGAGACCGCGCAGGCCGCGCTCAGGCTGTTCCGGGACAGGACCGAACTCACCCGGGAGCAGCGGCCCGTCCGGGGCATCGTCTACACCCACTGCCACGTCGACCACTTCGGCGGCTCCCGGGGCCTGTTCGCCGAGCAGGGCGACCCGCTGGAGCCGGGCGTCCCCGTGGTCGCGCCGGAGGGCTTCCTGGAGCACGCGATCAGCGAGAACGTCTACGCGGGCCCCGCGATGGCGCGGCGCGCGCAGTACATGTACGCGGCGCAGCTCGACAAGGGCCCGGCGGGGCAGGCCGGTTCGGGCCTGGGCACGACCATCTCCACCGGCGAGGTGACGCTCGTCCCGCCGACCGACTACATCGGCGGGCCCGCCCACCCCGCGGTCCCCGAGGACCAGTGGAGCAACGCCTACGTCATCCCCTGGCGGCCGGGGCTGTACCAGTTCGACCTGGCCGGCGTGCAGATGCTGTTCCAGCTCACCCCGGGCACCGAGGCCCCGGCGGAGATGAACATCTACTTCCCGGCCGCCCGCACCCTGTGCATCGCGGAGAACGCCACGCACACCATGCACAACATCCTGAGCCTGCGGGGCGCCCAGGTCCGGGACGCGCACGCGTGGTCGAAGTACCTGACCGAGGCGATCCAGACCTTCGGCAAGGAGACCGACGTCCTGTTCGCCTCGCACCACTGGCCGATGTGGAGCGAGGAGAGCGAGGGCAGCGCGCCGGGCAATGCCCGCATCCTCGAATTCCTCAACACCCAGCGCGACATGTACGGCTACCTCAACGACCAGGCGCTGCGGCTGATCAACGCCGGCCGCACCGGTATAGAGATCGCCGAGGAGCTGGAGACCCTCCCGCCGGGCCTGGACGACCACTGGTACAACCAGGGCTACTACGGCTCGCTGAGCCACAACTTCAAGGCGGTCTACCAGCGGTACATGGGCTGGTACGACGGCAACCCGGCCCACCTGTGGCAGCTCCCGCCCGTCAAGGCCGGCGCGGCGTACGTCGAGGCGATGGGCGGCGCCGAGGCCGTCGTCACGGCGGCCCAGCGGGCCTACGACACCGACACCACGGACGGCTTCCGCTGGGCCGCCGAACTCCTCGACCACGTCATCTTCGGCGCCGCCGCCGACTCGGGCAGCCCGCTCGCCGAGCCGCAGGTCACCCGGGCCAAGGAGCTCCAGGCCAAGGTCTTCACCCAGCTCGGCTACGGCAGCGCCAACGGGACCTGGCGCAACGCCTACCTGACCGGCGCCCGGGAGGTCGTCGACGGCCCGCAGCCGCTGATCACCAGCCAGACCTCCGCCGACCTGATCCGCAGCACCACCCTGGACCAGTACTTCTCCGCCCTCGCCCGCAGCGTGGACGGGCCGACGGCCGCCGAGCGGAACCGCCTCCCGATCACCCTGAACTGGGTGTTCACCGACACCGGCGACACCTGCACCACCACCCTGCGCAACGGCGTGCTGGTGTTCGTGGCCGGCGGCGACCGCCTCGTCGACGTGCCGGACGCCACCATCACGCTCAGCCGCCAAACCCTCGACGACCTCGCCCAGACCCCCGGCTTCCGACACAACTTCGACCAGGCCGTCCAGGACCAGCGCATCACCCTCGCGGGCGCGAACGCCCAACAGGCGGCCGACGCCGTCTTCGAAACCCTGACCCTCCCCGACCCGAAGTTCCCCATCGTCACCCCACCCACCCGGTAAACCTTGCAAAACAGCGCCCCCCTTGCCCGGCACTCACGTGCCGGGCAAGGGGGGCGCCTTCGATCTTCCGAATCGATCCGAACACCCTGCTACGGGTTGTTCGGCGACCACGGATCGAGCCTGAATCAGAATGGGTGCAGCGAAGGAGCGCCGCCTGATGCGCGCGGGCAGCTATCCGTAGTAGTCAAACGCGACACCGCTCCGTGCATTTCACGACATCGCGGTGATTCCCCTCCGCGCCCGTCCCAGCCCCCACCATCCGACTTGGCAAATTGGCGCGGTCCCACCACCCGTTTGGGTGGTGGGACCGCGCACGTCCGGGGCGGTGTCGACGGACAACCTGCGTTTGCTGGCCGTCCGCGGGACTAGCTACGTTCCCTCGGTGCGATCCTCAACAAATTCCTTGAACCGGAGAATCGCGCTCTCCAGCGAGAAGGGATCACATGATGCCTCGAATTTTTCGCCATCGGAGCAGGACCAGATCCATCGGCCGCCCGGAGCCTCCTGCTTGGTCTTCCTCAGTTGACGCCCTTCAATTTCAGTATCGATCAGGTCAATCTCGATCGTCCAGCCAGGATTATCGAGCGTTTCAATCCGAACGCCGAACTCATGCTCCCAGTCTTCGTTGCACTGGGACTCGTACCAGGACTGAAGGAATTCCAGAGCATTCATACGATCACGGACATCCCATCGGCTTCTCCCAGTCCTCCAACGGGCGGGCCGAGCCATCGGCCTCATTGATGTGCGGAGTGGGGACCACTGTCCCGTCCGCGTTTGTGTGCCCTGGCCCAAACCTATCGAATCGCTTGATCAAGTCAAACGACCTGCTATCCCGCGGGTTAACGTTGGGGCCCCATTCGGCATACTTCTTGATCTCACCAGTGTCGCCTGCCCTCATGAATTTCGAATGCGGGTAGGCGTTTCCATCATCATCGATCGCGTTGAAATCGGGCCTCTGCCGCGGCGGTCGGGCATTATGAACCAAGATCGGTGTGGTGCCTGCCAGCACATAGTACGTGTGGAGATCGGCGAGGCTGAGGTTGCGGGCTTCCTGCGGATCGGTCTCGTAGTTGCGGACGGCCTGGACGGTGAGGAACGTACCGTCGGCCGCGCGGACCTGGTCACCGACCTGGAGGTCGGAGGCGCCGGTCCAGCGCCGGGTGGTCTCGTCCCAGAAGGGGTGGTGCTGGGTTGAGGTGAGGGTCGCAGCCAGCTTCGCGTCAGCGGCCAGGGCGAGGTCGGTGAACTGCCGGTCGTCGGGGGTGACGATGGTGGCGGCGACGGCCTCGGCCTCACGCAGAGGGCTGCCCGCGCAGTGCTGCGGTTCTCGTTCGCCAAGGTCGCCGAGGGCCAGAAGCGCTGCCCGGTCCACTTCCACGCTGTCCCCGCCGACCTGCGCCACCGTACCCCTGCTCGGCGACGCCATCCGGGCCACCACCGCCCGCGTCTGCGTCACCGTCGTGTCCAACTCGGTCGGGGAACGCGAACTCACCTGGGGCGAACAGATCGACGTCCGCGAGATCACCACCTTCGACACCGACGCCGAACTCACCGATCAGGCCGTCGCCGTACGTGGCGAAGTACGCCACCAAGTTCGCCGACG
This sequence comes from Kitasatospora sp. NPDC058492, assembly GCF_042720685.1. Lineage (NCBI taxonomy): Bacteria > Bacillati > Actinomycetota > Actinomycetes > Kitasatosporales > Streptomycetaceae > Kitasatospora > Kitasatospora sp. NPDC058492. The sequence goes on along the minus strand of NZ_JBHXMU010000053.1, from coordinate 14,585 downwards.
CCTCCGGCACCCTGGATCATGCGCCGTTCTGCCGCCCCTGCCAGGGACGCGGAATGGCCCAGTCCACACAGACCGGCGTGCCCGTGGAATGCCGGACCCGCGCGGCTACCGGCCAGTCCCGCCAGTTGCCCCGGCCGGCCGTCGAACGCCACGTGCGGCAGATGATCCGCACCTGCTGGGACCTGGGCCAACGCCCGGAGTTCGCCGACCTCAAGCTCTGGAAGTGGGCGCACATGCTCGGCTTCCGAGGCCACTTCTCCACCAAGTCCCGCTGCTACTCGTCGGCGGCCACTGCACTTACCACGGCTCGGGCTACAGCACCAGCATCGCCACCAGCAACCTCGGCGTCCCCGCCCCGACTGCGCAGGGCAGCGTCGTAGTGTTCCTCGCCTACTGGCTGGAGAACGTCGCCGTCCACCATCTCCGGGAGAACACCCACACCCGCTACACCGCCTGCGCCAACCGGTACCTCATCCCCGGCCTGGGCAAGAAGAAGCTCACCAAACTCGCCGCCAAGGACATCCGCACTTGGCTGAACGAACTCCGCACCGTCTGCCAATGCTGCGCGCGCGGCATCGACGCCGGCCGCAAGCCCGACGCGGTGGCCGACCGCTGCCCCCGCTGCTGCGCAGTCGGGAGGTGCTGCCGCATGCGACTCTCCCCGCTGACGCTCGCCTACATCCACTCCGTACTGAAGTCGGCACTGGAGCACGCGGTGCGCGAGGCAGGGATCCCCCGCAACGTCGCCCGCAACGTCCGCACCGGCACACCCCGACCCCGGCGCTTTGAACCACTCACCGCCGACGAAGCCGCCAGTTCCTCTCGACCACGCGCGGACACCGGCTGCACGCACTGTTCGAACTCGCCCTCCACACCGGACTCCACAAGGGCGAACTCCTCGGCCTGCGCTGGGAAGACCTCGACCTCGCAGGCGGCACCGCCAACATCCGCCGGACCCTCCAGCGCACCCGCACCGGCGGCCTGACCACGCTCCCGACAAAGACCATCGGCTCGGAGCGCCGCATCGCCCTGCCTGCGCTCTCTTCGGACCCATCGTGAGCAGCAGGCTCAGGAGCGGGTGAAGGCCGGCAGCGGCTGGATGGACAGCGGCCACGTCTTCACCCGGCCCGACGGCCACCCGATCGAACCCGCCACCCTCACCCGCCACTTCAAGGCTCTCCTTCACTACACCCACCTGCGGGCGATCCGATTCCACGACCTCCGGCACTCGGCCGCGACCCTCCTCTTGGAACAGGGCGTCGAACTCGTCGTCATCAAGGAACTCCTTGGACACGCCACATCGGCGTCACCGCCACGGTCTACGCCCACGTCCGCCTCCGCCTTCAGCGGCAAGCCATCGACCTCCTCGGCCGCGCCCTTCGCTACCCCGCCGACACCGCTGGCCAGCCCGACGACGGTGACGACCCGCCGCTTTGTGCAGCATCCGTCCGCTGACGTTGCCGTCAACTACTGCCGTCAGACGTCGCAGAGGAACCGTGAGGCCCTCCGGAACCAAGAATCCGGAGGGCCTCACAAGGTATTCGAGATCTTCCTTTAGAATCGCCCGCCGAGCCGCCTTAGCGGCCGCTGACGCACCTCAAGGATCTCTTCATTGGTCAGACTCTTCTACTCGATATCATCTCCGATGACAATCTGCACCTTTGATGCAAAATCGCGGTTATCAACCAGTGCAGAGACCCTGGTCGAGCCGAGAGAACCGCGGAACGCCATCCGCACATGCTCGTTGGGATCGTGAATCACCAACCACCCGGACGGCGATTCAATTTTCTCAGCGAATAGGCGGATCGGCAGGAGATGATGAGGGCGACTCTTCCACACCTCGCATTCAATCCAACCCTCCGAGGCAGGCAGCACGCCGAAGATAACCGAGCTGCCCGACTTATACCAGTTCGAGGAGCCTGGATCCCAGTCAGAGACGTCATCGTCCCCCTGCATATCACGTACTAGAAGGCATCCGTGATCCACCCTCACCCGAAATGACAGCACCGAATCACTCATCAGAATCCCTTCGAAACTTCTCGCACTAGGGTTGACACCACTCCCCCTTGTATCCGGGCACACTTTATGCAGTGCGGATATGCAGTTTGCGGCGTGCCGGGAGAGACTGCCGTCGTTGGCGGCTGGTGATCTGGAATCCAACTACCAGAGGGAGTCCCAGATGTTGTAGCGGTGCAGGTGTGGCAGCCATGAGCATTTCCCGCCTCATCAATCAAATCCCGAACCCCTGGGGCATCGATATCGCCATCGACCAGCGCCACTCCCTCCTTAGCATGGGGACCAGCACCTAGAGTGAGGTCACATTTCTGACCTGGAGTTGCATTGTGAACGAGCACTGGCGTGGTCCCCGCCAGCACATAGTACGTGTGGAGTTCGGCGACGCTGAGGTTGCGGGCTTCCTGCGGGTCGGTCTCGTAGTTGCGGATGGACTGGACGGTGAGGAAGGTGCCGTCGGCCGCGCGGACCCGCTCGCCGACGTGGAGGTCGGAGGCGTCGGTCCAGCGCTGGGTGGTCTCGTCCCAGAAGGGGTGGTGCTGGGTTGAGGTGAGGGTCGCAGCCAGCTTCGCGTCGGCGGCGAGGGTGAGGTCGGTGAACTGCTGGTCGTCGGGGGTGACGATGGTGGCGGCGACGGCCTCGGGCTTGGTGCTGTCGGTCTGTGGGTCGGTCGACAGGACTTCGTCGCCCTGTTTCACGTCCTTGATGGGTTTGCTGCTGCCGTCTGCGAGCAGGACAGGCGTGTCGGGTTTGAAGCTGTTCTTTCCGCCGATCATGCAGCTGCCGGCGATCTGCTCGGCCTCGCGGGCGGCCTTGGACTCCGTGCGCCAGGCCTTGAAGCCGTCGTAGAGCTCGTTGGCGAGGCGCTTGATCGTCTTGGCGAGCTCGTAGGCCTTGCCCCAATGGAACGCGTACTTCTTGGCGAGCTTGGCGAGCGGACCGCCGCCGATCAGGCTGGTGGCGACGTTGAGCACGGTCTCGCCGCAGGCGCCGAGGTCGCCCTTGGTGACGCAGTCGAAGGCGTCCGTGATGCCGAGTTCGTCGGCGGCGATCTTGGCCAGCTGCTTGCCGGCGCCCATCACCTTCTGCTTGGCCTGGTTCTCCTTGTGGTGCGCCGCTTCGACCTTCTGCTTCGCGGCTTCGGCCCGCTGTGCGCTCTCTTCCGCCTGGTCGACCGCCGGGACGGAGACGACGTTCGGGGAGACGGGTTTAGCGCTCGGGATGGCCCAGCCCATGGCCGAGGCGACCGCAGTGGCGACCGCGATGATGAGCGGCTTGATGAAGTCGACGATGGAGAACAGACCGCTGGGGTCCGCACGGTTGACGGGATCGTTGTCGCCGTACGCGTAGCCGTTCCACTGCTGGGGATCGGCCCGGTCGAGGATGGGATCGAGGCTCAGGAACCGCCCGGTGGTCGGTTGGTACTGCCGGGCCCCGAGGTTCGTGAGTCCAGTGACGTCGTCCTTGGTACCGCCGACGAAACCCTTGTCTCCGGCCCAGGTACTCGGCTGGGTGCCCCGGGGGTTGCCGAACGGGTCATTGGGCCGTCGGGTCTCGGTCAGAGTTGCCGAGTCGATGCCCAGGACGCCGGTGCCGTGGTGGTCGGCGATCTGGTAGGTCAGCCTGCCGCCGCCCTGGCGGACCAGGGTGGTGCCGCCGGGTATGTCGTAGTAGCGGGCGCCGGCGAGTTGCTTGGTGGTGGTGCTGGTGTCGACGGTGAGCTCGTCGGCCCCCATGTTGATGGTGGTCTTGCCGGGGTTGCGGCGGATGAGCTGGTTGCCCTCGGCGTCGTACAGGTAGGTGGTGGTGCCGCCGTCGGTCTTGGCCAGCGACTCCAGCCGGTCCTCACCGTTCCAGGTGAGCTTGGCAGTGCCGTTGGTGTCGGTGATGGCGGTGGTGCGCCCGGCCGCGTCGTACTGGGTGGTGCTGGTGGTGGGCGCGTTGTTGCCCGTCCTGCTGGTGGAGCTCAGCAGGGCGTGCGGCCCGCCGGTGCCGCCACCGCTGTTGGGCGCGCTGGTCGGGGCGTTGCGGGTGCCGGTGGACGGGAAGGTCTGGGTGACCGTGGTGTCCTTGGCAGTGTCGCCGCCGGCGTCGTGCACGACGAGCTGGGTGCGGTTGCCCGTCAGGTCGTACTGGTAGCTCTGCCAGTAGGGCGCGAAGCCGCCGACGGTGGTGCGGGTGGGCGCCTGGGCGCCGCTGGTGGGCGTGGAGTTGGTGCAGGCCCCCTGGCCGCCCACCGCCGGGTCGGGCGCCTGGTCGAGGCGTCCGGTGTCGGACCACGCGGTGCTCAGCCGACCGAGGTGGTCGTAGCTGAAGCACTGCAGGTCGGTGGCGCTCGGTGTGTTGTCGGGGATGGCCCGGATCGCGGTGATGCGGCCGACCTGGTTGTAGGCGTAGGTGGTGTTCTGGACGGTGCCGGTGGTCGAGGTCTGCTTGTCGACGTACTGGTTGAGGGTGCGGCCGGTCGGCTCGTCGTAGGTGGCGGTGGTGACGACCTGGGTGCCCCACGGGTTCATCGTGGAGCGGATGTTGCGGCCGTAGGCGTCGTAGTCCGACTGGAGGTCGTACATCTTGCCGCCGTACGCCCCGAACTTCGAGAGCAGACCGTAGACCTCGTAGGTGTACACGATGGTCTCGGAGTAGACGTCGCCGACGGTCGGGCGGGTCTCCTCGGTCTTGGCCCCGGTGATCGGGTCGTACTTGGCGCTGGTGGTGTAGGTGACCGGGCTGGTCTGTCCGACCTCGCTGCCGGGGATCGTCAGGGTGGTCTTGGTCGGCCGGTAGCCGATGTCCATGGACACGACCGCGTTGGTGTACGCGGCACCCTTCGCCCCGCCCACGTAGCGGGTGGAGCTGTCCTGCTGCCCCTTCGCGACGGTGTCGTACGCGTAGCCGGTCAGCTGGTTCTCCGGGCTGACCGTGCCCTGGTACGTACCGGTCCTGCGACCGAGCAGGTCGTAGGCGGTGGCGATGGTCTGGCCGCCGGCGTTGGTGCTGGAGGCCACGCGCCCCGCGGCGTTGTACGTGGTGGAGCTGTTGCCCGCGTCCGGGTCGCTGGCGCCGGTCTGGCGGCCGCGCTGGTCGTAGGTGTAGGACCAGGTGTTGCCGGCGGCGTCGGTGCGGGAGGCTTCCTGGCCCCCCGGGTTGAAGGCGTAGCTGGTGACGTCCGCGTCGGCGCTGTTGCCGGTGGCGACGGGCGTCCGGTACTGCCACAGCTGGGTCGTGCGGCCGCGGGCGTCGTTGACCGTGGTGGTCGGGGTGGCGCCGGCGGGCGGGGTGACGTCGGTGCGGTCCGCGCCCGGGTAGGACGTGGTGGTGGCGTTCTGCGCGACACCGTAGGCGCGGAACTGGACGCTGGTGGTACGGCCCTGGCCGTCGAAGACGCTGTAGGTCTGGTTCGGGACCTTGGCGTCCTCGGGCTCGAACCGCGTGGTCGCGGGGCCGGCCTGGTCGTTGTAGTAGGTGTTGTTGACGCGGTTGGCGCGGCCCTGGGAGTCGTAGTAGGTGTCGGTGATCATCCGGCCGTGGTAGGCGGAGATCGCCGGGTCGGCCTGGGTCTGCACCACGCGGGCGAGCCCGTCCATGATCTGGACGGACTGGGCGTAGCTGCTGTTGGCGCGCAGGCGGCCGGAGGTGACGCTGCTGGGAGCACCGTTGCCGACCGCGTAGCTGTAGGTGTAGTTCGCCTTGTCGCTGGTCGTCCGGCCCGCGAGCCAGACGGCGGTGAGGCGGCCCAGGGCGTCGTAGGCCTGGGTGACGGTGCGCCCGTTGGCGTCGGTGCCGGTGATCGGCAGGGCCCGGGCGGGGTTGAGGGTCGCGGTGGAGATCCGGCCGGAGGCCGCGTCGGGAGCCCCGACAGGGGCCGGCGAGGTGATCGTCGTCCCGTTGGGCAGCTCGCCGGGGTTGGCGGAGTTGTAGACCGTGGTGGTGGCCGCGCCGCCCGGGTGGGCGGAGTCGGTGGTGGTGGGGTCGGTCACGGTGACCGGGCGCCCGTAGGTGTCGTAGGTGCTGAGGCCGGTGGTGGTCCACTGGGCCTTGCCGGAGTCGTCGAACTTCTCCAGGACCTGGATGCTGCTCGCTTCGCCCTTGGCGCCGGCGCTGCCGAAGGCGGCACCGTCGAAGACGGTCCGCGAACCCGTGAGGGTGTTGGCGGCCGTGGGGGCGGCGGTGCAGGCGTTCGGGCCGGAGACCGAGATGGCCTCCGAGACCAGCACGGTCATGATCGGGTCGGTGCCCGTGGCGTACGTGGTGCGGGCGCAGACGTCCGGGGTGCCCTCGGCCTGGTTGAGCACGGTGACGGGCCGGTTGGCGTGCGCCGGGTCGGTGGTGGTGGTGTCGGTGGTGGTGCGCCAGGTGCCGTCGGTCTTACGGGCCTTGGCGGTGACGACGCTGCTGGTGGAGGTGTAGCGGGCGACGAGGTCGGGCAGGCCGTCACCGCGCACGTGGGTCGCGGTGGTGGCCGGTCCGGAGCTGGTGCTGACGCTGAAGGCGACCGGTTCGGTCGCACCCGCCTGGGCGTAGGTGTCCGATTCCAGGACCTGGCCGGAGAGCCAGTCGCTGTCGGTGACCGGTCCACTCATCGGGCCGGCGACCGTCCGGGAGCGCTTGGCGCCGGAGGCGGTGAGGTCACCGTCCATGCCCTGGTGGTAGGTGGTCGACTTCTGGCCCTGGACGCCGTCCTTGCCGGTTCCGATCACGGTCGTCACCGTGGCGAAGCCCCGGAAGTCGTCCCAGGTGCGGTCCTTCGCCTCGACGAACCGGCCGTCGTTGCGGTGCCAGGCGGCGTCGCCGTAGGTGTACGTGGTGGTCTGCGGGAGCGCGCCCTTGACGAGGTCGGAGCGCGGGTCGACGGTGATCGTCTTGACCGGGTAGCGCAGGAACCAGTCGTCCACCGGGTTGCTGTCGGCGGTGGAGTTGGGCTGGTACCACTTGACGTTGAAGCAGCCGAGCTTGTTGTCGTCCGCCGACGTCGGCATCACCCCGGCGGTGCGGGAGCAGGACGCCTGGTAGTAGTCGACGTTGATGGCGCCGCCGGTCTCGGTGGTCACCGAGGCGATGCGCGGCCGGTTGTAGGCGGGGCGGGAGGGGCCCGCGCCGTCCACCCGGTTGGGTAGCAGGACGTCGGCGAAGGTGACGGCCGGGAGGGTGAACGGCTTCTGGCCGTTGAACTCGTCCTTGGCGGTGCGCTGGACGGAGGCCAGCCACGGGACCGCGGTGTTCTCGGTGCTGTTCTGGACCAGCTTCAGGACGTGGTTGAGCGCGTAGGAGTCGACGTCGCGGTAGCCGTTGCCGGAGCGGATCCGGGTGGTGATGGTGTTCAGCCACTTCGTGGTGAAGTAGCTGGGCCCGTAGTTGGCGCACACGTCGTTCTGCGCGCACTGCTTGTCCAGCGGGACGTCGGGCCAGTTCGCCGCGTTGGCGGCGGTGCGCTGGGCCGGGTCGCAGGCCGCGGCGCCGGTGACGCAGCGCTCGCCGGAGTCGAAGTCGATCCGGGCGGCGGGCTGGTAGCCACCGTTGGCGTTCAGCTGGTCGGACAGCAGCTGCCCGTAGCCGATCGAGGCCACGACGCCACCGCGGGTGTAGGCGGTGTTGGTGCCCTTGCCCCGGTTCTGGCCGCCGCCGCGCGCGTAGTAGTTGGTCTCGGGCGTGTAGCTGTAGGTGGTCAGATTGCCGTAGACGTCCACCTCCGAGTCGAGGTTCCAGCGCCAGGCGGTCTGGCACCAGGAGTCCTTGCCCTTGCCCGCGTCGTAGCAGGGGTCGCCGCTGTTGGGCGAGTACACCGGAACGGTCCAGGCGGAGTTGGTGTCCGGGCCGATCGTGGTGGGCTTGCCGGTGGCGGAGGGAAGGTGGTTCAAGCCGAAGTAGTAGGCGGCACCGGCGGCGTCGGTCAGCTTGATGTACGAGCCGTTCCAGGTGCCGTTGGTGGCGCCGGTCAGGAACTCGATCCTGCTGCCGTCATCGGTCTTGAGCCGCCAGGTGCACCTGGACCACTCGTCCGGGCCGGCCGTCTTCGGGCACGAGGCGTCGTCGGGCACCAGTTCGCCGGAGTGGCCGGCCAGGGACAGGGTGAGGTTGGCCTCGCCCCAGCACTGGTCGCCGGAACCGGTGATGCCGTCCTTCGCGCACGGGCGGAAGGAGCGCTCGACGAAGCCCGGGCTGTAGTCCCAGCCGTCGCCGATCCAGGAGGCCTGGGAGTTCGTCGAGGAGGTCTTGCCGTCCACCGCGGTCGAGCTGTATCCCAGGGCGACATTCGGCGCGCCGCCACCGATGCTCGGGGGCGCCTGCACGGGATAGCTGTAGCTGAACGCGCCCGAGGCCTCGCCGGCCGTCCAGGACTGGCTGGGTGCCAGGTTGGTGGCGCTGTAGGTGCCGGCCCCGCCGGTGGCGGGCGCGTCGGCGGCGAGCACGGTCGGTGCGGCCGCGCCGGCGGTGAGCCCGGTGCGGAACACGGCCTGCGTCACGCCTGCCTTCGGGGCGGCCGCGGCCGTGGAGGCCGGGCCGGCAACGGCGGCTGGCAGATCGACGTCGGCGACCAGCTTCCCGGTCTGGGCGTCGTAGTGCGACTCGACGGGCTTGCGCTCCAGGCAGCCCTCAGCCTGGGGGGTGGTCAGGGAGCAGGCCGGCAGGGTGTAGAGGCGGGCGCGCTGGGACCAGTCGCCGCCGAGCCCGGCTCCGAAGGCGGAGGCGTCCAGGCTGACCCGCAGCTTGGACGCGTTCGACGGGTCGGTCGGCGTGAGCGCCACCAGGTTGGTGCGCGATCCCGCGGACGCGGCGGTCTTCGCGTCGGTGACCTCGACGTGCACCGAGGACTTGGCGCCGGGCTCGACGGGCGCGTCCTTCTGTGTAGCCGCCCGGCCGTCGGCGGCCACGGGCGCCAGCCACACCGGGAGGGCGCCTGCCTTGGTGGAGGCGCCGGCGGAGGGCTCGATCACGGTCTGGCCGGCCTCGTCCAGCCGGGCCGCCCGACTGCCGGCCGACGGTGCAGCCGCCAGCTCGACAGTGGACGCACCATGAGGGGGGACCGCCGGGGATTTTGGCGGCACCCAGTCAGGAGTCGCAATTCGTACCGGAACCTGAGATCCGGGCTTCGCGTCCTGCCCGGGAACGGATGGCGTGGAGGGAAGTTGAGTGGTCGTCGGGGACCAGATCCTGTTCTCGTCCGAACCGACGGCGAATGCGGGAACCCCAGCCGCCGGCACGACGAGTCCCGCCATCATAGCCAGTGCGCTGAGCAGTGCTGTTCTGGGTTTTCTCGCCCGCTGGGCGGTTCTTCCCCTGGTTGATCGAGCACGACGGGTGGACGCCACCACTGCCCCCTACGGGAATTGACCATGCCTCTGGGCATGGAACAGCCGAAATTAACGTCGGCGACACTACGAACTCGTTCACATCACCGTCGAGCCCAAGATCAATTTTTTGTAAGTGGCATACATCACGTTGACCGACAAATCGCCAGCCAGCCCCGCTAAAGGGACATACCGCCCTGTTAATGATTTGACGAACCTTCACTTCCTGGGCGAAATTCCGCATGTCCTGTGCGCATTGCCCGATCCCGGCGGTGTCCGCACCAACCATCACTTCCGGGGGAGGCCCCGTCATGCCCGAACGCCCACCAAGAGAACACTCGAGAACCCGGGGGCGAGCCGTGTCTCGGCTGCGCTTCGCCGCCGCCGCAACCGGATTCGTCCTCGCCCTGTCCTCCGCCATGCCCGCCTTCGCCGGCACCACGCCGAGCGGGACCGACAGCAAGACCCTGACCGAGCTCATGGCGGCCGCAGATGCCACACACGCCAAGGACCGCCCGAAGGACCGGCCGGCGGATGACACCGCGTTCGCCCAGGCCAAGGCGACCGGCAAGAGCGTCCTGATCGACCGTCTGACCACCGAGTTCACCGAGACCTACGCCACCCCGGACGGCCGGCTGCAGGAGTCGCGCCACCCGCAGCAGCAGCGGATGAAGGCCGACGGCCAATGGCGCCCGCTGGACGCCACCCTGACCGCGCGACCGGGCGGCGGCTTCGCCCCCAAGGCCACCCCGTCCGGTGTGGTCCTGTCCGGCGGCGGTGACGGGCCGCTGGCCACCATGACCAGCACGGACGGGAAGAGGCTGGCGCTGACCGCACCGTTCCCGCTGCCCGCACCCCAGGTCCAGGGCGACAGCCTGCTCTACCCGGCGGTCCTCGGAGCCGACACCGATCTGAAGGTCACGGTCGGAAAGGCCGGCAGCGTCAGCACGGTACTGATCGTCAAGACCGCCAAGGCAGCGGCGGACCCGGCGCTGAAGAACCTCCACTTCGGCACCGTCACGGACGGGGTCACCATCACGTCCGACGAGAACCACGACCTGACGGCCTCCGCCGCCGACGGTCCCCGCTGGCACGCACCCGCGCCCCGGATGTGGGACAGTACCCCCGCCGCCGGCGCGCCGACGGCCTCCGCCGACGCCACCCGGACGAGCACTCCGGGTGTCAAGGCCGCGAGCTTCCGCGCTGCGGCCGCGGCCATGCCCGCAGCCGACACGACGCACTCGCCGTCACCGGCCCCCAGCGCCTCCTCCGGCGCGGGCGGCCGCGAGGTGGTCCCCTCGGTGAGCACCCCGGAGAGCCCCGGCGCCGGCGCGAAGGTCGCGACGATGCCGGTGGCCACCACGTCCTCTGGCATCGACGTCACCCCGGACCAGGACATCCTTGCCACGGGCACCGCGCCGTACTTCATCGACCCGGCCTGGATCCCCTGGGTCAACGGCAGTTACGGCTCCACCTTCGTCCAGTCCGCGCACCCCGGCGCTACGCACTACAACGTCAACGGCCCGGCGGACAGCGACCACCTGGGCGTCGGCAAGTGCGGCAGCTACCCGAGCGCGCCCAGCTGCAACCCGGCCGACATCGAGCGGGCCTACTTCCAGATCGACACCCGCGGTCTGAACGGCGCGGCGATCAACTCCGCGCGGCTGGACTTCGCCGAGTACATCTCCGCCGACTGGGACTGCAACAAGACCTACGGCGTCGACCTCTACCTCGTCGACCGCCCCATCAACACGGGCACGAACTGGAGCAACCGGCCCCAGCCGGTCGGCGGCCCGATCGAGACCGCCCAGGTCGCCGGTTCCGGCCGCGGCGCCTGCCATGACAACGTCCCGGTGACGTTCTGGAACGCCGGCCCGACCGTGGCGCAGTGGGTCAACGAGCCCTGGCTGACCTTCGGACTCCAGGCCTCCGACGAGAACAACGCCTACGCGTTCAAGCGCTTCGACTACGGCGCCACGCTCACCGTCACCTACGACCGCACCCCCAACACCCCGACAAATCCGTACACCTACCCGGTCCCCCACACCGTCGACCCCGCCCGCCAGACCCAGGGCTGCAACGGCGACAACTGGGGCTGGCTCGGTGCCGGTTCGGACCTCAACGGCGCCGTCACCCTCAACGCCACCGTCAGCAGCCCCGTCCAGGGGCAGCTCTACTCCTGGTCCCACATCTGGGACTACACCGTCTCCGGCGTTCCCGATGTCGACAGCGGCTACTCACCCCTCGTCAACAATGGTGGCAACGCTGCCTTCACCGTCAACCCGAACGTCATCAAGGACGGTCACCTCTACGGCTACGGCATCATGGCCAGCGACCAGTTGGTCGGTCTCTCCGGTTCCACCCCCACCTGCCGCTTCGGTGTCGACCTGACTCCTCCGCAGGTCTCTGTTCCCGGCGTCTACGACCAGCTCTCCGACGGCGCACTGGCCACCCAGTTCCCGCCCTCCGGCAACGGGCAGACCACCAAGATCCGCACCTGGCAGACCGGGTACGTCCCCGTCACCCTCACCGATCCCACCCCCAACGGCGGCGTCGCCTCCGGGGTGAAGTGCCTTCGCTGGAGCTGGGACCCGCAGCTTGCCGGCGCCGGCTGGCAGTGCGGCGGCGCCATGCCCACCGGCGGCATTCCGGTCATGGCCGGCCGCTGGGGCACCAACGTCCTGTTCATCCAGGCCCAGGACGACGCAGGTAACGTCTCCCCCGTCTCCCAGTACGCCTTCTACGTGCCGTGGAACCCCGACGGCCCGCCGCCGGTCTTCGGCGACATCACCGGAGACGGCGCTCCCGACATCGTCACCTACGACGGGGTCGGCAACCTCCGCGCGTACAACGTGCCCGGCAACTCCCTCGCCAAGAGTCCCACCGCGGCTCTGGCGGCGCTGCCGGCCGACTCCCCCACCGGCAGCTGGACCAACGGCGTCCAGTTCACCCACCGCGGTACCCTGACCGGCGGCAAGAACGTCGACGACCTCATCGTCCACCCGGCGGGCGACAAGGACATCTACCTCTACGGCAACCCCGGAAACACCGGCTACTCCGGCCGCTTCGACAGCAAGGCCGTGCTCACCAAGCCCAACTGCAGCGACGCGGACAGCCCGCCGCCGCAGTGCGCGCCGGGAGTGTACGCCGCCGACTGGTCCACCACTCTGCAGGTCGCCTCGCTCGGTGACCCCGCGCACAGCGACCTCGACACCAAGCTGCAGTTCAAGAACCAGACCGGCCTGCTGACGGTCGAGAGCAACGGCAGCGACGCCGGCCTGTGGTTCTACCCGGCCACCGGCGCCCAGACGCTCGGCGCCCCCGTGCAACTGGCGGCCTCCGGCTGGAAGGACATCGACCTTCTCACCCCGGGTGACTGGGCGGGCCAGGGACACCCCGGCCTGTGGACCCGCAACCGCGCCACCGGCGATCTGCGCGCCTACACCTTCACCACCGGCACCTACGCCCCGACCCACAACGGCGAGCCCGTCCGGGACGACTTCGGCAACCCGATCAGCGTGCCCACGGTGACCGCGATCTCCGCCGCCGTCCCGATCGGGAACGTCTCCGCCACGACGTGGCCCGTCCTGGGTTCCGACGGCGACCTGACCGGCAACGGCGCCCCCACCCTCTGGGGCCGCAACGCCGACGGGCAGATCCAGATCTGGTGGGGACACCGCAGCGGCGACCCCACCAATCCCACCTTCACCTGGGACGCCGGTCCCCAGAACGCCGCCAGTGCCGCCGCCGCCCCGAGCTGGTGGGCCATGGACGGCAGGACCGAGAAGGTCGTCGACAGCAGCATCAACAACCCGCTGAGTCCCAGCGGCGCCCCCACCCGCACCGCCGACCACAACAACGTCGCCGGCGCGGCCACTGCCCTCAACGGCAGCAGCTACTACAAGACCAAGCAGAGCCCCGGCATCGACACCACCCGCAGCTACAGCGTCGCGGCCTGGGCGAAGATCAACAACACCAACGGCTTCCGGACCATCGTCTCCCAGACCGGGAACCAGCGGAGCCCGTTCTACCTCCAGTACTCCTCCTCCTTCGGCCGCTGGTCGTTCACCCTCGCCGGTGAGGACCGCTACCCGCCGGCCAAGTACTACACGGTGAACGACACCGCAGCGCCCCAGGTCGGCGTCTGGACCCACCTCGTCGGCACCTACAACGCCGACACCCAGGCGATCACCCTCTACGTCAACGGGCAGGCCGTCGGCACCACCAAGGTCGACGCCGACTGGCACGGCTGGACGGCCGACGGCCCGATCACCATCGGCGCCGAGACCACGCACCAGCTCCCCGACGCCGCCGGACTCGACGGCGCGGTCAGCGACGTGCGGCTCTACCCGTATGCCGTCACCGACCAGCAGGCCAACAACCTCGCCACCGGTAACGCCAGCGTCCACGTCCAGAGCGCCTACGCCTACGGCAAGTGCGTCGACGACTGGGGTGGCGGCTCAGCTGGTGCGACGATCGCCATCTACGACTGCTGGAACGGAGCGAACCAGCACTTCACCTTCACTCCCGACGACACCATGACCATCAACGGCAAGTGCGTCGGCACTCAGGACAACGCCTCCGGTAACGGGGCCAAGGTCGTCCTGCGCGACTGCAACCCCGCCGAGGGCGGCCAGCAGTGGCTGCGGCGCTACGACGGCAGCCTCTTCAACCCGCAGTCCGGCCGCTGCCTGGAACTCCCCGGCTGGACCACCACCAACGGCACCCAGCTCGACATCTGGGACTGCCACGGCGGGGCCAACCAGCGGTGGACCTACACCGCACAGCTGACTGGCTGACGGTCAACCGGCACCACCACGCGAAGGCCGTTGGCTCCCCCATGGGGGAGCCAACGGCCTTCGCCGTACCCGGACGGCCGCCAAGCGGGCCCGGGCCGATTCGCAGGGCGGGGCCTACCGGCGCAGGGCCTACAGGGACCACAGGGCCCGACACCGAGACCTTGTAACCCCTCCTCCTGAAGCCCCTGTTCGACGCCCACGGCCCCGGCCGCGCCGCCACTGAGGCCGGCCAGCCACACCCGCCCGTACGGCACGATGACCGCCCCCACGTCACTGTCCGCCACACCTGCGGCCTCGGCTACGTCTGCGTGGACCCGCAACGAGGGCCACCGCTTCTACGAGAAGCTCGGCTTCGTCCCGTCGCACGTCGGATTCAAGCTCCAGCTCTGAGGCCTTGAAGTCCCAAAGCCCCGGAAATGCAGAGAACCCCCATCCGGTTTCCCGGATGGGGGTTCTCTGTGAATGATTGTTCGGCGGCGTCCTACTC
>NZ_JBHXMU010000052.1:0-69000 GCF_042720685.1 Kitasatospora sp. NPDC058492 | reverse complement strand
GACCACCACGGTCACCGCCCCGCCGCCGTTCCCGCCCCCGCTCCGTCCTTGATCGGCCCAGGTGCACCCGGGCGCGGGCGGGCCGGGGGCGGCGGCTATCTTGATGGGTCACGGACATCCGGAGGGAGTGGGCGATGGGGATGGGGATGGCTGGTCGGAGGGTGGCTGCCGCGGTGGCGGCCGGGGTGCTGACGGGGGTGCTGGCCGGGTGCTCGGCGGGTTCTGCGGGGAGTTCCCCGGCGGGCTCGGACGCGGCCAAGGGTGCGGCGGGGGCGGCGAGTGCGGTGGCGAGCGCGACCGGTCCGGCGGGTGGTGAGACCGGTGCGGGGGCTTCGGTCTCCGCGTCGGCGTCCGCGTCTGCCGCCGCGACGGGGGCGGGTGCGGCCGCGGGCTCGGCCTCGGCGCCGGCGACCGGAGGCGGTGGCGCTGGCGGTGGCGCTGGCGCCGGGGCCTCTGCTCCGCCGGCCGGGGCGGCGACGCCCGGGGCGGACCTGGAGGCGGTGCTGCTGGACGACAAGCTCGTCGGGCAGGTGCTGCCGGACGCGAAGGCGATGGCGGGCTGGGAGGAGGAGAAGCGCAAGGTCGACACCCTCGACCACGCCACCACCTGCACCGCGTCGGTGCCGTGCACCGGCAAGCCGCTCAGCGGCTCCGTCCGGTTCTCCTCGGGGGACGTGGTCGCCCGCTTCATCGTCGAGACGCTGCCGAACCGCGACGCCGCCAAGGGCAAGCTCAAGGAGTCCTACGCCTCCTACGGAGCCGGGCCGTTCCGCACGGTCGACTCCCCGGTGCTGGGCAGCGAGAGCCAGGCCTTCCAGGGCCAGCTGGGCGAGAGCGAGGGCATCGGCATCGTGCTGCGCTCGGGCACCGTCGTCGCCAGCGTGACCACCGAGGGCGGGCCGGCCGACGTGGCCGCCGCCCGGCGGTTCGGGGTGATGCTGGTCAAGCGGATCGAGCAGGCCCAGGCGGGCAGGACCCCGGACGCCGGGCTCGGACTGGCCTGACGGCCGCCGCGTACGCGGAGCGAAGCGAAGCCCCGGGCCGAGGAGGCACCGGGGCCCGCTGCGTTCGGCGTCGGACCGGACAGCGCCTGCCGCCTGTTCGACGTGTCCTCACCCCGTTCGACGTGCCCGCGTTCCAGTCATTAGCCCCGGTCGTCCGCCCCGGTCGGCGGGCCGTGGGGCGGTCCCCGCGCGTGCCGGACCGGGACCGCCCCTGGGCTGGGGAAACGGATGTCGGTCGGCCGTGATATCTACTCATCTGGGGTGGCCGTCGTGCGGCCATGCGAAAGATGCCGATGATGTTCGAGGGGGCCACACATGCCGCTGTTCCGACGCCGCTCCGGCGAGGAGGCCGCGCAGGGCGGGGCGGGCTGGCGCGGGAGGGTGCGGCGGGCCGTCGGGTCCGCGCCCGTGGCGGCCGTTGCGGCGCCGCGGCTGGATCCGGCGCTCGGGGACGAGCCGCTGCGCCTGATGCTCGCCCAGGCCGCCGCCGGTGACTGGGCGGCCCTGGGCCCCGCGCTGGCCGCCGTCGGGGACGGCGCCGATCTGACCGGGCGGGTCGGTGCGATCGCGGAGGTGCCCCGGGTCGAGGAGTGGACGGCCCGGGCCCTCGCCGACCGGCCCGAGGACGCGCTGGCGCTGCTGCTGTCCGGTGCCCGGCACGTCACCTGGGCCTGGGAGGCCCGGACGGGCGCCCGGGCGAAGCACGTGTCCGAGAAGCAGTGGCAGGTGTTCCACGAGCGGTTGGACATCGCCGAGGAGCAGCTGCTGGAGGTCGCCGAGCGCGAGCCGTCCTGGCTCGCCCCCTGGTACTTCCTGCAGATCAGCGCCCGCGGTGCCTCGCTCCCGGCGGAGGTCGCGACCTGCCGCTTCGAGGCCGCCGTGCGCCGTGCTCCCGGGCATCCGGCCTCGCACCGCCAGCGCCTCCAGCAGCTGTGTGCCAAGTGGGGCGGCTCGCACGAGGAGATGCACGCCTTCGCCCGTTCCTCGATGCTCGCGGCGCCGGAGGGCAGCCAGCTCGGCGAGCTGGTGGTGCTGGCGCACCTGGAGCGCTGGCTGGACCTCCCGGACGGTGAGGACCGCGCCTACCTGGCCAGTGCGGAGGTGGTGGCCGACTTGCAGGAGGCGGCCTTCCGCTCCGTGCTGCACCCGGACTTCACGCCGGTGCGTGGCTGGCAGGGTTCCTTCAACGCCTTCGCGATGGCCTTCTCGCTGGCCGGCCAGCGCAAGACGGCGCGCCTGCTGTTCGAGGCCTTGGACGGCACCGTCACCGAGTCGCCCTGGCACTTCCTGTCCGGTGATCCGCTCAAGGCGTTCGCCTCCCACCGGGACCGCTGCGCGTACTGACGCCCCCGGCCCGTCCAGAACCTCCGTCACCCGCCCCGCGATCGAAAGAGCCCCCGGTGTCCCCATCCGAGAACCCGACGCCCGACAACGCGGCGAGCGCGCACACCTTCCAGGTGGACCTGCGCGGCCTGGTGGACCTGCTCTCCCACCACCTCTACTCCAGCCCGCGGGTGTACCTGCGCGAGCTGCTGCAGAACGCGGTGGACGCGATCTCCGCCCGCCGCGCCCTCGACCCGCAGGCGCCGGCCCGGATCGTCGTGCGCGCCGACGACGAGCTGAGCGTCACCGACACCGGCGTCGGCCTGACCGAGGCGGACGTCCACACCTTCCTCGCCACCATCGGCCGCAGTTCGAAGCGCGACGCCGACGGCCGGCTGGACGGCGCCGGGCTGGCCCAGGCCCGCGGCGACTTCATCGGCCAGTTCGGCATCGGCCTGCTGGCCTGCTTCGTGGTCGCCGACGAGATCACCGTGGTGACCCGCTCCGCCGCCACCCCGGACGCGCCGGTGATCGAGTGGCGCGGCGGCTCCGACGGCCGCTACACGATCCGCACCCTGCCCGCCGCGGCCAAGCCGGAGCCGGGCACCACCGTGACGCTGGTCCCGCGCGCCGACGCCGTCGAGTGGACGCGGTCGGGCCGTGTCCTCGCGCTGGCCCGGGACTTCGGCAGCCTGCTGCGCCACGACGTCACGGTGGTGGACGCGAACGGCACCGAGCACCGGGTGAACCGCACCCCGCCGTGGGCCGAGCGGCACGGCTCGCCGCTGGCCCGGCGCGACGCGCTGACGGAGTACTGCCGCGCCGCCTTCGACTTCGCCCCGCTCGACACCATCGACCTGGACCTGCCGCTGGTCGGCCTGCGCGGCGTCGCCTACGTGCTGCCGGACGCGGCCCCGCCGTCCCGCCGTTCGGGCCACCGGGTGCACCTCAAGGGCATGCTGCTGTCCGACCAGGCCGACGAGCTGCTGCCGGACTGGGCGTTCTTCGTCCGCTGCGTGGTGGACACCGACGGCCTGCGCCCGACCGCCTCCCGCGAGGGCCTGTACGCGGACGAGACGCTGGCCGCCGTCCGCGACGCGCTGGGTGTCCGGATCCGCGACTGGCTGACCGGCCTGTCCGCGAGCGACCCGGCGCTGCTGCACCGCTTCCTGTCCGTGCACCACCTGGCCGTCAAGGAACTCGCCCGCTACGACGACGAGTTGCTGCGGATGATGCTGCCGTGGCTGCCGTTCGAGACCACCGACGGCAACGTCACCCTGGACGAGTTCACCCGCAGCCACCCGGTGGTGCTGGTGACCCGCACCGTCGAGGAGTTCCGCCAGGTCGCCCCGATCGCCGGCGCCGCCGGCCTCGGCGTGGTCAACGGCGGCTACACCTACGACCGCGACCTGGTGCACCGGCTGCCCGAGATCCGCCCCGGCGTCTCGGTCTCCGACCTCGACCCGGGCACCGTCACCGCGCACCTGGACACCGTCGACCCGGCCGCCGAGCTCGCCGCGAACGCCTTCCTCGCCGTCGCCCGCGAGGTGGTCGGCCGCTTCGACTGCGACGTCGCCCTGCGCAGCTTCCACCCGACCAACGCGCCCGCGCTGCTGCTGGACAACCGGGAGGCCCGGCACGAGCGCAGCCGCGCCCAGCTCGCCGAGGAGGCCGACGGCCTGTGGGCGGACATCCTGGGCTCGCTGCGCGCCGAGGCGCCCCGCGCCCAGCTGGTGCTCAACCACCTCAACCCGCTGGTGCGCCGCGCCGCGACGGTCACCAACCGCGAGCTGGCCGTCACCGCCGTCGAGGCGCTGTACGGGCAGGCCGTGCTGATGACCCGCCGCCCGCTCAAGGCCAGCGAGAGCGCCCTGCTCAACCGCTCGTTCATCAGCCTGCTCGACCACGCCATGCTCGGCCACGAGTCGGCCGGACCGGACCGCACCGACCCGAAGGAGGCCTGATGCTGGACACCCCCGATGCGGTGATGGCCGCGCTGCGCGAGAACGACGCCCGCCCCTACGGCCGCCAGCGGACCGTCGCGGCCGAGGAACTCGTCGACGCCGCCGAGCAGTTCGACGACACCGGGGCGCGCTCGATGGCCCTGCTGGAGCTGATGGAGGCGTACGAGTACGACGGCGAGCGCGGCAAGAGCCCGGTCGTCTTCGCCCGCCTCCTCAAGCTGTGGGACGCCGACCCGGACGGCTTCGGCGAGTGGGCCCGCCAGCAGGTGTTCTGGCGCTTCAAGTGGGTGGCCGGCGCGCTCCTGGGCAATCCGGACGTGCCGCTGCCGGCCCTGCGGCGCTGGCACACCGAACTGCGCGACCGCTACCGGGCGGCCGGCTTCGACCTCCAGCCGTACTACGCCCAGCGCTACCACCTGGCCGCGCAGACCGGCAGCGGCCGCCAGGACGCCTACGAGCTGTGGACGGCCCGCCCGCGCTCCGAGCTGAGCGACTGCCACGCCTGCGAGACCCGGGCGCGCGCCGAGCACTTCGCGGACGCCGGCGACGACGCCCGGGCGCTGGACGTCCTGCAGCCGGTCCTCGACGGCCGGAGCAGCTGCGAGCAGGAGCCCGCCCTCAGCCAGGCCGCCGCCCTGCTCCCGCTGCTGCGCCGGGGCCGGCTGGACGAGGCCCGCTCCAGCCACCTGACCGGTTACCGCGCCGCGCGCGGCAAGGCCTCGATGGCGCACGCCGTCGGCCGGCACGTCGAGTTCTGCGCGCTGTCCGGCAACGAGCCGCGCGGCCTGGAACTGCTCGCCGAGAACCGCGACCTGTTCGCGGTGGCCGGCGAGCCGTCCGCGCTGCTGTCCTTCCTCACCGGCGTCGAGGTGCTGCTCGCCGTCCTGGCCGGGGGCGGCCACGGCGGGCTCGCGGTCAGCGGCCCGCCCGGCACCTCCTGGACGGCGGACACCCTGCTCGCCCACGTGCGCGCCGAGGCCGACGCGCTCGCCGCCCGCTTCGACGCCCGCAACGGCACCGACGCGGTCGGCGCCGACCGGCGCGCCCGGCTGGCCCGCGAGCCGCTGCTGGCCGAGCCGCTGGCCCTCGGCGTGCGCGCCGCCGCCGCGCCCGAGCTGGCCGCCGCCCCGGCCCTCGCGCCCGCACCGCGCCGGGCCGTCGAGCCGGAGCCGGAGGACTTCACCGCCCTGGTGGTCCGGGCCCGCGAGCTGGAGCTCGTCGGGCACCCGGACGCCGACCGGCTCTGGCGGCGGATCGCCGAACGCGCCGCCGCCGACGGCTTCGCCCACCCCGAGGGCACCGCGGTCGGCAGCCCAGGGCGGCTGCGCGCCGAACTCGCCGAGCAGCGGGCCCACCAGGCGCTGGAGCGGGACGAGCACGCCGACGGCCGGGCCGGGCTGCTGGCCGCCGCCGAGCTGTTCGAGCAGGCCGGGCTGCCCGGCCAGGCCCTGATGGCCCGGGCCCGCGCGCTGATCGTGGAACTCGGCGACGTCGAGGGCGCGGTGGCCGACTGGCCGGCGCTCGACGAGGTGCTGCGCCGGGCCGAGGAACTGCGGGCCGCCGGCACGATGGCCGACGACGACCACCTGATCGTGTGGCAGGTCCGCGCCTACGCCGCCCACCACGACCTGGTCGAGGCGCTGCCCGAGCCGCCCGCCGAGGCCGTCGAGCGCTTCGAGGCGGCGGCCGGCGGCTACCACCGCACCGCCGTGGAGCTGGGCTCCGCCCGCCGCGCGGCCACCTCCCGCCAGTACCTGGCCGACGCGGCCGCCCGGCAGGGCCGGCTGGCCGAGGCCACCACCGAACTGCGCGAGGTGCTCGCCCAGTTGGACGCGGCCGAACTGCCCTGGCACACCCCGCGGGTGCTCGGTCTGCTGGGCCAGGTGCTGTTGCAGGGCGGCGAACCCGCCGAGGCCGTCGAGGTGTTCCACCGGGCGCTCGCCGAGGCCGCCCGCTGGGGCGACGACTCCTACCCGTACGCGCCCACCTACCTGATGCTCGGCCACGCGGCCATGGGGGCCGGGGACCGCGGCGGCGCGGTCCGGGCGCTCACCGAGGCGGCCGCGCGCTTCGACCGCAAGGGCCGGGAGGCGGCCGAGGACGCCGCCCAGGCCCGTCTCCAGCTGGCCGACGTGCTGCGTGCCGCCGACCGCACGGCCGACGCCGTCGCGGTGCTGGAGTCGGTGCTGCTGGACGCCGCCGCGTCGGAGCTGGACGTGCGGATGCTCGCGCAGGCCCGGCTGGACCTCGCCCGGGGCCTCACCGAACTGGACGAGCACCGGGACGCCGCCGAGGAGTACCTGCGGCTGGCCGACGTCGTCGCCGGCTGGGAGGAGCAGGAGACCCACACCATGGTCGCCTGCGAGGCCGCGCTGGCGCTGGCCCGGGCGGACCGCTGGGAGGCCGCGAAGGCCGCCCTCGACCGCGCCCTCGCGGCCCACGCCCAGGCCCCCCAGGTGGACCAACTGGCCGCGACGCTGCGCGAGTTCGCCCGGTTGACCATGCACGCCGAGGGCCCGGAGGGGCTGGCGTCGGCGCTGGCCCGGCTGGCCGAGGCGGACGCCGCCGGGGAGCGCGCCGGGCAGGCCGGTCAGGAGTACAACCCCTGGTACCTGCGCGGCGGTTCGCACTACGAGCGGGCGCGCTGCCTGGCCATGGCCGAGCGCCACGAGGAGGCGCTGGCCGAGGTCGAGCGGGCGATCGCGGTCTACGAGGGCGGCGACGAGCGGGCCGGGACGTCCCGGGCCGAGGCCGTCCGACTGGCCGCGCTGATCGAGGGCGCCGACCTCGGCCGTACCGGGGCGGCCGTCGCCCGGCTGACCGCGGGCATCGCCCGCTGCGAGGCCGCCGGCCTCCCGGAGGCGGCGCAGGTACTGGCCGAACTGCGGGAGCGGTTCACGGCCGCGGACTGACCACGGCCGCGAACTGGCCTGCCGGGGGCCCGGGGTGCGCAGATCCCCGGGCCCCGGGCCCCGGGCGTCGGCCCGTCGAGCTGTCAGCCCGTCAGCAGGGGCCGTCGTCGCCCCAGACGCCCCACTGGCCGCTGGCGCTCGGCACCTCGTTCAGCGTCCACCACTTGGCGTGGTACTCGTGGCCGCCGTACGAGACCTTGCTGCCGCTGGTGTACGTGGTGCTCGCGCTCCACGCCGGGTCGGCGCAGGCCCCAGGGGTGGTCGGGGGAGTCGTCGGCGGCGTGGTGGGCGGGGTGGTCGGCGGCGTGGTCGGCGGGGTGGTGGGCGGCGTCGCCCCGGCGAACTTCACGGTGTACTTGGTGAAGTCCCAGTCGTTCTGCGCCACGCTGGAGCAGGAGCCGGACAGCCCCGGGTCCACCGGGCCCGTGCACTGCCGGTCCCGGTTGACCGACCAGTAGGTGTACCGGGCCAGGTTGTGCGCGGTGGCGAAGTCCAGCACGGCCTGGAAGTCCGCCTGCCGGAAGTACTCGGCGGCGTCGGTGCGGCCGTTCATCATCGACACGCCCTCGTGGGCGTAGGCCGTCGCCTCGGACCAGCCGAAGGTGGTCTGGAGGATCTGGTTGAACTTCACCAGCGCGTCGGTCTGCGCGGCCGCGCCGTTGAACCCGCCGTCGAACGGCATGATCGAGTAGTTGTTCGGCGTGAAGCCCTGCGACTTGGCCTCGTTCAGCATCTGGGTGCCGAACCAGCCCGTCCCCGCGTTGGTCCCGGCGGTGGTGATCGAGATGTAGAGGCCGGGGTTGTTCTGCTGGAGGATCCGGGCGGCGCCGATCTCGTTGTGGATCGCCGCGGTGTTCTCGTACTCCGGCTCCTCCAGGTCGAAGTCGATCGCCTTCAACTGGTACTCGGTGATCACCTTCTGGTACCCGGCGGCGGTCGCCTCCGGCGTGCCGCAGACCTGGCCGAGCTTGGTGCCGCCGTACCCGCCGACCGACACCGAGACGTCCCCGCCCTTGCCGCGGATGGTCTGGATGACGCCGGGCATGGTGGTGTCGGTGTCGATCGAGGAGGTGCCGCCCCAGGCCGGTGAACAGCTGCTGCCCTGGGCCAGGATGAACGCCAGCTGGAAGGCCTTCTGCCCGGTGGCGTCCATCACCGCCGCGGCGTCCGGCGGGCTGTTGTCCTCGGGCATCAGGTAGGGCGCCGAGGCGTACCAGTTGCTGCCGAGGCCGGTCGTGGTGTCGGCGGCGGCGGAGCCGGTGTTCGCGAGCGCGGCGACACCGCCGGCGACCAGGCCGAGCACCCCGGCCACGGCGGCGGCGACCCGGCGCGGGCGGCGGCGCGGGTTCCGGGGGGCGGGGTGTGAGGGAAGTGCGCGTTCCATCGAGGGCCTTTCCAGGCGGGACGGCAGTGGGGGAGGGGCTGCTCACGCCGGAGGTGGGGGTGGCGCGCAGACCGAACGGGCCTTTGGCAGGGGGTAGTTGCCGAAGGCTGTCACTGGTATAGACCTGTCGAGGAAGGGTGGTCAACCCCAAAATGGTCAAGCCGGGCCCGGCGCCGGCGGTGGGCCGGGCGCCGAACGGGCTCCCCGTCAGGCGCGCGCCGCCACACGGACCCCGGTCCCCACTCCCCGCGCGGCGTCACCCGCCCCCTGCGCGGCACCCACCGCCGCCAGCAGCCCGCCGACCGCCGGCGACCACGGCCGGCTGGTCGGCCCGGTGAGCGTGAGCGTGCGGTGGACGGCCGGCCGGATCGGGACGAGCACGCAGTCGGCCGGGAGCATGGTCAGCGCCAGCGCGGGCATCACCGAGACCCCGACGCCCGCGTGCACCATGCCGATGAGTGTGTTGAGGTCGCGGATGCGGTGCCGGGGGGTGAAGCGGGTGCCGGCCCGGCGGAAGGCCTCGCGGATGTGCCGTTCACAGCCGCCCTCGGAGAGCAGGAAGTCGTCGTCCTCCAGGTCGGCGACGTGGATGGCCTCCTGTCCGGCGAGCGGGTGGTCGCGGCGCAGCAGCGCGTGCATGGAGTCGGCCCCGAGCGCGACCGCCCCGGGCGGGAGCGGCCCGGGGTCGACCAGGACGGCGGCGTCGACGGTGCCCGCCTCCAGCCAGGTGGCGAGCTCGTCGTCCTCGCCCTCGAAGACCCGGACGGTGACCTGCGGGTAGGCGGCCTTCCAGTCCCGGAGCAGCCCGGGCAGCAGCGCCTGGCAGACGGTGGTCGGCGCGGCCAGCCGCACGGTGCCGACGGGGCCGCCGGAGTGCCGGATGGCGATGGCGCGCACGGCGGCGGCGGAGGCGACGGCGGTGCGGGCGTGCGGGAGGATCTGCTCGCCCAGGGGAGTGGGCCGGGCCGGGGTGCCGCGCAGCAGGACGGGCGCGCCGAGGGTCCGCTCCAGCGCGGCGACGGCGTGCGAGACGGCGGACTGGCTGATGCCCAGTTCGTCGGCGGCCGCACCGAACCCCCCGGTGTCGGCGACCGCGACCAGTGCCCTCAGCTGGGCCAGGTTGACCTCCGACGCCATGAGACTTCCTCATCCATCCGGTGCTGCCACTTGTTGGACTCATGCTCTGCTGCCGGGCCACCCTCTGTCCAGACGGGACCCCAGGCGGGACCCGCAGCGGGACCCGAGACTGGACCCTGGACGGGACCGGGACGGAACCAACGGGACGAAGATGGAGGTGGTCCGGGTGCGGCGCTGGTTGCCGGGCTTCGTGGCGCTGTCGGCGATCTGGGGCGCGAGCTTCGCGCTGATCAAGGTGGCGGTGGAGGCGGGGGTGCCGCCGCTGTGGGTGGCGCTGTGGCGCTGCGCGCTCGGGGCGGTCACGCTGTGGACGATCCTCGTGCTGCGCCACGAGCGCGTCCCCCGCGACCGTGCGCTCTGGGGGCACTCCGCCGTGGTCGCGGTGCTCCTCAACACCGTGCCGTTCACGCTGTTCTCGTTCGGCGAGACCCGGGTCAGCTCCGTCCTCGCCGGGGTGATGAACGCGACCACCCCGCTGTTCACCCTGCTGTTCACCGTCCTCACCGTCGCCGAGGAGCGCCGCCCCGGCGCCCGCCGGCTCTCCGGACTCGCCCTCGGCTTCGTCGGCGTGCTCACCGTGCTCGGGGTCTGGCGCGGCATCGGCTCCGGCGAGGCCGCCGGCGGCCTCGCCTGCCTGGCCGCCGCCTGCTGCTACGGCGCGGGCTTCGCCTATCTGCGCCGCTTCCTCTCCGGCCGGCCGGAGTCGGTGGTCACCCTCTCCGCCGTCCAGATCGCCTGCGCCACCGCCGAGTTGGCCGCCATCGCGCCGTTCGCCGCGGGCGCCCCGCACTGGCCGGGGGCGGGCGCGGCCGGCGCCCTGCTGGTGCTGGGCGCGGTCGGCACCGGCCTCGCGTACCTGCTCAACCTCGGGCTGGTCCGCACGGCCGGTACCGCGGTGGCCTCCGCCGTCACCTACGTCATGCCGCTGTGGTCCACGGCCCTCGGCGCGGCCTTCCTCGCCGAACCCGTCGGCTGGAACGCCCTGGCCGGCGGCGTCCTGGTGATCGCCGCCGTCGCCCTGACCCGCCCCCGGCCCGCACCCCGCCCGGCCGGCTCCGCCGCCGCCACGCCCGACGCCCCGAGGCCTGGTCAGAGGGTTCGTTAGAGTGACCGGGTGAACGAGGAGGAGCAGCAGCCGACGGCCGTCTGGGCCGCGCTGCGAGCCCACCCGCTGCGCTTCCCCGTCACCCCGTGGGTGCCGCGCTGCTGGGCGTACCTGCTCGGCGGCGCGCTGCTGGGCCCGCTGCTGCTGGCCGCCCTGGCGGTGCTGCTGGTGCTCGGGCTGGGCCTGTCCGTGGTCGGGGTCGGACTGCCGGTCCTCCTCGCCCTGGCCCTCGCGGGCATCCCCGCCGCCGCCCTCGAACGCCGACGGCTGCGGCTGGTCGAACCGGCACCGCTGCCCGACCCGCACCGCCCGCTGCCCGGCGCCGGCCGCCGCGCGAGGCTGCGGACCCGCCTGCGCGAGCGCGCCACCTGGCGCGAGCTGGCCCACACCGCGCTCACCGCCACGGCCCTCGCCGCCGCCGCGCTCGGCTTCAGCGCCGCGCTGCTGTTCTGTGCCGCCCTGGTCGCCTCCCCGGTGATCGTCTGGGCGCTGGCTCCCGAAACCGTCATGATCATCCCTGGCCGGGCGGTGCCGGGGCCGCTCGCCGCCCTGCCGTTCAGCGCCGCCGGGCTCGCCGGACTCCTCCTCTGCGCCTACGCCGGGGCCCTGCTGACCACCGCCCAGGTGGCCCTCGCCCGCCTCCTGCTCGGGCCCCGCGAGGAGGACAGCGGCCGACAGGTCCTCGAACTCACCCGCTCCCGGGCCCGGCTCGCCGACGCCTTCGAAGCCGAACGCCGCCGCATCGAACGCGACCTGCACGACGGCGCCCAACAGCAGCTCGTCGCGCTCAGCATGACCCTCGGCCTCGCCGACCACGCGCTGCGCGACGGCAGCGCCCAGTCCGGCGACCGGGCCACCGCCCTCGTCGCCCGGGCCCGCGGCGAAGCCCGGCAGGCCCTGGAACAACTGCGCGGCCTGGTCCGCGGCATCCACCCCCAGGTGCTCACCGACCACGGCCTCGCCGCCGCCGTCGCCGAGGTCGCGCTGCGCCACCCCATCCCGGTCCGGTCCGACTTCGACCTCCCCGGCCGGCTGCCCGCCCCCGTCGAGACCACCGCCTACTTCACCGTCACCGAAGCGCTCACCAACGCCGCCAAGCACAGCGGCGCCGCCGCGATCACCGTCAGCGGGCGCATCGCCGACGGCCGGCTGGTGCTCCAGGTGACCGACGACGGCCACGGCGGGGCGGACCCGGCCGCCGGGGCCGGCCTGCGCGGACTCGCCGACCGGGTGGCACTCCTGAAAGGACGGCTCATGGTGACCAGCCCGACGGGCGGCCCGACCACGCTGCGGCTGGAGGTCCCGTGCTCAGGGTCGTGATCGCGGAGGACGCCGTCCTGCTGCGCGCCGGACTCGTCGAACTCCTCACCCTCGGCGGCCACCGGGTGACCGCCGCCGTCGGCGACGCCCGCGCCCTCGCCGCCGCCGTCGACACCGAACGGCCCGACGCCGTCATCACCGACGTCCGGATGCCGCCCGACTTCTCCGACGAGGGCCTGCGTGCGGCCCTCGACCTGCGCGAACGCCACCCGGGCCTGCCCGTCCTGGTGCTCTCCCAGTACGTCGCGAGCCCGTACGCGACCCGCCTGCTCGCCGCCGCCGGCGCCCAACCCGCCGGCCTCGGCTACCTCCTGAAGGACCGCGTCGGCGACGTCGCCGACTTCCTCGACGCCCTGCGCCGGGTCGCCGCCGGCGAGACCGTCATCGACCCCGACGTGGTCCGCGTCCTGCTGCGCCAGCAGTCCGCCGACCGCCCCCTCACCCGGCTGACCCCCCGCGAACGCGAAGTCCTCGCCCTCATGGCCGAGGGCCTCAACAACCAGGCGATCGCCACCCGGCTGACCATCACCGAGGCCTCGGTGGTCAAACACTGCGGCAACATCTTCATGAAGCTCGACCTCGACCCCACGGAGGGCAACCGCCGCGTCCTCGCCGTCCTCGCCCACCTCCGGGCGGCGTAGGGCGGCGTAGGGCGCGCCCTGCACCGGGCCGGGCGTCGGCGGCTCAGCGCAGACCGAGACAGGGCAGCCAGGCCCGGGAGGCGTCGTGGCCCGCGGTGAGCAGGGCGCACAGCGGGCCGGCCGCGCCCCCGAGCAGGCCCATCCCCTCCGCGCCCAGGGCCTCCACCTCGGGCAGGCGGGCCCTCAGGTGGGCGAGCAGGCGGGCCCTCAGCGCGGCCGCGGCGGGCAGGCCGGCATGGTGGGCGAAGGCGTCGGCCACCGCCAGCACGCCCGAGGCGCCGTGGCACAGGGCCAGCAGGTCGGTCGCGCGGTCGCCGAAGAGGTGGAACCGCTCGTCGTACCGGTCGGCGAGCGTGCCGAAGGCCGCTGCGGCCCAGGCCGCCGTCTCCCGGTCGCCCGTGGCGTCGGCCGCGTCCCACAGCGCCCAGGACACTCCGGGGGTGCCGTAGCACCAGGCCTGGCGGGCGCGCGCTCCGGCGGGCGGCGGGCCGTCGAGCCCGGCGCCGTCCCAGGTGCGGATGGAGCGGGCGTCGTCGAAGGACTGCCGCATCAGCCACCCGGTCGCGCGGCGCAGGGCGGGCGTCAGGCCGGGGTGCGGTCCGAGGTGGCGTACGGCTGCGGTGAGTGCGGCGACGACTCCTGCGGCGCCGTGGCCCGTGCCGGTGTTGATCCGGCCGTCGAGCCAGCCCAGGTGCGGGTGGCCGGCGTACTGCCCCGTCCGCAGTCGGGGCAGCTCGTCGGTGTCGCACAGCCGGGCCAGGTGGTCGGCGTACGGGCCGAGTTGGGCCGGTGCCGGGCGGGCGCCCGTGGTCAGGGCGAGCAGGGTGCCGGAGGGGCCGACGATGAGGTCGTAGTCCGGGAAGGCGACCTGCTCGCAGCGCCAGTCGAGGGCCGGCGCGGTGCGGACCAGGTGGTCGCGGAGCCGGTCGGCGGCCCGGTGCAGGTCCGGGTGGACCAGGGCTCCCAGGCGCAGGCCCGCCAGCGTTCCGGCCAGTCCGCCGTCGTAGAGCCCGCAGTGGCCCGGCCCCTGGCCGGCGGTGCGGGCCCACACCGCCACGGCACGGGCCGCGGACCGTTCGGCCTCGGGCCCTCCGGTGGTGTGCAGCAGGGCGGCCAGGACGGGGACGCCCGGATCGGAGGGGTGCTCGGCGACCGCCGGGCTCTCGCGGGGCCGGGCGGACCAGGCATCGAGGAGCCGGACGGCGAGTCCGGTGACGGCGGTGCCGGTGCTCTCGGTGCTCTCAGTGCTCTCAGTGCTCTCGGTGTTCGCGGCGTTCGCGGTGTGCTGCGGCACGGTGGCTCCTCGGGAACGACGGGTCGGCACCCCGCCCTCGCGGCCTGGCGGGGCCGGGCGGAGTGCCGGTGGTGGCGGCAGTCAGGGGCCGCTGTCCGGGTGGGCCGTCCGAGGGTGTGCCCTCGGACGGCCTGACGGGAGATCAGCAGAACAGGCCGCTACAGAGCAGCACCGTGTCGCAGATCAGGACGGTGCAGACGCCGCTGCAGCCGCCGCTGCTGGCCTCGGGGGTCGGCAGGGTGGTCTCGGTGATGCGCGCGTCCAGGTCGCCGATGAGGGCGTCGAGGTCGGTGAGCGCCGTGGTGTCGGGCATGGTTGTCCTCCTTCAGGAGCGGTGATGGGTGGAGACCGCCCCGGTGGCCCGCCCGCGAGGGGCGGGCGCACCGGGGACGTCGGGTTCGCCACGCAGTGCGGCGGCGGCGGGCTCCGCGAGTTCCTCGGCGCCCTGGTCGAACGGAAGTCGGAGCAGCAGCTGGGCGGCGACGGCGGCACCGCCGTGCACGGGGTCGTGGAGCAGCAGGCCGCCCGGGTCGGGGAGCATCTCCTCGACCAGCAGGTCCGCACCTGGGTGGCGCGCGCAGATCCGCTCCAGCAGCGGGACCGCGGTCAGCGCCGCGAAGTCCACGGGAACCGGTTTCGGCTGGGGTACGGCCCGGACGAACGCGAAGCGCGGCAGCCCGGCCGAGCGCCCGAGGGCGGCGAGGGCGCGCACCTTGGTCAGGTCGCCGTCGCCGGGCCGCCACAGCAGGGCCGGCGGCACGCGCCAGAGGGCGGGGCTGATGACCAGGGCGCCGCCGCCGACGGTCACCCGGGGCAGTCGGTCCGTGTCGGGGAACGCCTCGGCCAAGCCGTCCAGGCGGATCAGGCGCGAGCCCGCCGGGTGGCCGGCGGCCAGCAGCAGCCGGACCAGGACGTCGTACGGGGGCAGGGGCGTACGGGTGGCGTGGTGGACGGGCAGCAGCCGGCACCCGTCGGCCTCGGCGATGATCCGCGGGCCGACCCGTCGCAGGGTGATGCGCTCCAGCGGCAGGTAGCGGGCCGTCAGGCCGTCCGCTCCCTGGTACGGCAGGGGATCGGGATCGCCCGTCCACCAGCCGGTGATGACCGGCCGCCGGACGGCGTTGGCGGCGCGTCCGGCCAGCGGCGGCACCAGCAGTTCGACGAAGCGCGCCCCGGACAGCCGCTCGACGGAGGCGAGGAAGGCCCGGTAGCTCCGGAGGTTGTCGTAGCCGCCGTGCAGGGTGTGGAGCGCGTCGGCGAACCGGGCGTCCAGCACGCCCGCCGGTGAGGCGGTCTCCAGTACCGCGACCGGGCCGGGGCCCGGCAGCGGACGCAGCAGGCAGTCCAGGGGCCAGGGCGGCAGCGCGGTTGCGGCCGGGGGCGCCCCGAGCGTGTCCAGCAGGTCGTCGTCCAGGTCCACCGGTCCGCCGCCGGCCCGGGCGGACAGGTGGGCCAGCAGCCTCGCGTAACCGGAACCGGAGGTCTCGGCGGGGTGCCAGCCCGCGTACCGGCGTGGGGGCTTCGGCGGTGGCGGCGGGCAGCTGCCGTCGGGTAGGTGGCGCGCGAGGATCTCTCCGAGCGGGCACGGCCGTTCGGTGAGCTCCGCGAGCTCCGCCGGCAGCCGGTGCGGGTCCGGCCCCGCGAGCCGGTCGGCTTCCCGCAGCCACGCCACGCGGGCGGCGGTGCCGAGGCCCTGCTGCACCTGGCGGGCGGCTGCTCCGGAGACGGCCGAGGCTATGGTGCGGTAGGAGTCGGTGAACCACGGCCGGGAGTCGTCGGCGGGGGCGGCGGAGCCGGTGGTACGGAGCGCGGGTGCGGGTACAGCGGAATCGGTGCTCGGCGCAGGTGCGGGTGCAGGTGCTGGAAGCGGTGCTGGAAGCGGTGCCGGTGCCGGCGCCGGTTGCGGAAGGGTGCCGCGTGCGCGGACGTCCTCGGCGGCGAGCCAGCCCGTGGTGCGGCGGCGCGGGGCCGCGCAGGCCTGGAGCACGCCGAGTCCGAGCAGGTGCGCGAGGAAGCCGCGCAGCACCGTGGGAGCGGAAGCCGCCGCCCCGGTCGCGGCCGTGCCCAGCAGAGCCGCTTCGAGGTCGCCCAACGGGCGCGGGCCGTCGGCCAGTTGGGCCAGCACGTGATCCAGGGGGAGGGAGCGCCGCAGGTCGACCTGCCGCAACCGGCCCCGGTCGTGCGGGTCGGTCACCCAGCAGCGCAGGACACCGGCGCCCGGTGCGGTGCCCGCCGGCTGGGGGAAGTGCAGCGGAGCCAGGGCCAGCACCGTGGCCGGGTCCGCCGCCCGCAGGTCCAGGGCGCCGAGCCGGGCCCGCACGCCGTGGACGTTCTCCACGGCCTCGGCCGCCACCTCGCCGAGGGCCGTACCGGGCGGGACGAGCCGCAGCAGGGGGCCGTCGGCCCAGCCACCGCTCCCGCCACTGTTCCCGCCGCCGTTCGCGCCCGCCGGGGTGACCGGCAGCAGGGTGACCTGGCCGACCCAGCCGCGCGGGGTGGTCTTCGCCGCGGCCCTACCGAGCGCCCGCCACACGTACGCCGCCCGTTTGCGCAGCCGCTTCCCGCTCCAGGACTCGCCCGCGGCCAGCCGGCCGGCCACGTCTGCGGCGGCTCCGGGCTCCACCTCGTCCAGGAAGGCCCGCATGACGGGCGACGCGCACACCAGGGACCAGCCCAGAGCGCCCACGCGCTCGCGCTCGGCCGCCACCGCGGCCTCCAGCCGCCGCAGGGCGGCGGCCGCCGACTCGGCTTCGCCGGACAGCCGTGCGGCGTCCGCGACGAGGCCGTGGGCGGCGGGCAGCCGCCCCAGCAGCCCGCAGTCGGCCGGGCCCGGTGCGGCGCCGGAGTGCAGCCGACGGCGCACGGCCAGCACGGCGCGGCGGTCGGCGGCGGTGAGGGCGGGGTGCGGCACGACCAAGGTGCCCAGCTGCCCGGCCAGTTGGCGGGCGTGCTCCGCCCGCCGTTCGTCCCGCCGGGCGTGGTCGGCGACCTGTGCGAACAGCTCCGGGTTGCCCGCCGCCGCCCACGCCGCCAAGGGCATGCCGGCCACGCGGAGCAGTGCCGCGGCGCCCAGTTCCCGGTCCTCGGACACGTCAGGACCTCCCGTCACCGGTGAGCGCGTGGGTCAGCAGGCTCTGCCGGGCCAGGGAGAGCCGCCCCCGGTTCCAGTGGAAGACGACGTAGTGGGCGGCGGCGCGGCGCGGGCCGATCACCGCCTCGCCGGACTCGAAGTAGCCGGTGCGCCAGCGCTCGGCGGCCCGGCGCACGGCGTCCCCGTGCACCTCGACCGCCGCCCGCCGGTGCGGCGGCAGCGGAGCGAGCAGGCTCTGTCCGTCGGCCCGCCAGGCCGCGAGGATGCCCGCGGCGGCGCGCCGGGTGTCCTCGTCCGGGTCGGTGCCCAGCCTGCGGCCGGCGTCGTCCTGGAGCACCTGCCAGACCCCGCGGTGCTCCCAGCCGACGATGCCGAGGCCGTCGAGGAGTTCACCGAGGAGGTACAGGGACAACCGCCAGTCCGCGACCGCCTCCGGTCGGCCCGGCGCCGCGACGGTGTCGTGGTGATCGAGCCAGGCCAGGGAGTCCACCGTGAACAGGTCGTGGACGTGCCGCATCGATCGCGGGCCGCCGAAGAGGTAGGTCTCCGGCTCGTACCGTCCGCACAGCGGCGGTTGCGGCTGTCCGTCCACCGTGCGGAGACGGCGGGTCAGTTCCTCGCGCAGTGCCCCGACATCGGACCGGCCCGCCTCGAACCGGACCCGCAGCCCGGGCGGTTTGTGCATGAAGAAGAAGGAGCGCGCCGCGCCGGCGGCGATCAGGTCGCGGGCCGTGTCCGCGACGGCGCGGTACGTCCGGTGCCAAGTGGCCGGGCCCGGTGCGAGGTTGATCTGCACCCAGCCGTCCTCGGGCCTGTCGTCGCGCAGCGCGGACAGCCCGGCCGTCAGGAACGCGCGGCGCGCGGCCTCGTATTCGGGGCCCGCGGAATCGACCGGTACCGTTCCCCACGGAATGTCGCGAGCGTCCTGGAGGCAGTCGGCCAGCAATCGTTCGACCTCCACCATGGTGCCCACCTCCTCGTGATTTCGGCTCTACTCCTGGGGTTTCCACGGTTTGGTCAGATTGAAAAACGGAAGGCAAATATTCATATGATGAAAAAGGGTGCGCCTGCTGCGCGTAAGGAACTTCGCGCGCTGAAGGCGCATCCTGCGGGCGCATTCGACAGCCATCGCCCCCCCTGACTCGATGATCGCCCGCATGTCGGTGAGTGGGTGTCATTGTGGCTCGAACTCCCTTTGAACAAAGCGATGTTGGCGCGTCCGAAAGTGTCAGGCGAGTCCGGCGAGGGCATCCGGAACGGACCGGGTGGGGTCGAGCAGGTGGGCGAGGCGGTGGGCGGAGGCGGTCCAGGACCAGTGGGTGGTGGCCCAGTCGCGGCCGGCGGTGCCCATCCGGGCGCGGTCCGCCGGCGGGGCGAGGAGGAGACGGGTGAGGGCGGCGGCCACGTCGGCCGGGTCGCGCCCGTCGACGACGGTGCCGGTGACGCCGTCGAGGACGGTGTCGGGGGCGCCGCCGGATCGGCCGGCGACGACGGGTAGGGCGGCGGCGGCCGCTTCGAGGTAGACGATGCCGAGGCCTTCGGCTTCGAGGCCCGCCCGGCGGGTACGGCACGGCATGGCGAAGACGTCGGCCTCGGCGTAGTGGGCGGCGGTGGCCGCGTGGTCGAGGCCGCCGGCGAATTCGACGCTGCCGGGCTCGGTGCACCGGTGGGCGAGCGCGCGCAGGCGGTCCTCGTACGGGCCCTGGCCGACGAGGACGAGGACGGTGCCGGGGACGGCCCGGCGGATCGCCGGCAGGGCGCGGATCAGGACGTCCTGCCCCTTGCGCGGGACGAGCCGGGCGACGCAGAGGATCACCGGCCCGGTGCGGGCCCGCCGGGCGCCGGCGGCGCCGGGCCGGAAGCGGTCCGGGTCCACGCCCGGGACGAGGCGCGCCAGTTGGGCGTCCGGGCCGAGGGCGGGGGCGATCCGGGCGCGGGTGTACTCGCCGAGGTAGGTGACGACGTCGATGCTGCGGCCTATCCGGCGCAGCAGGCGGCGGGCGCCGGGGGTCCGGGCCCACCAGATCTCGTGGCCGTGGGTGGTGGCGACGGTGCGTTGGATGCCGTCGGCCTGGCGGAGCAGGCCGGGGGCCATCGCGGCGAGCGGGGCGGCGGCGCCGAACCAGACCCGGTCGCAGCCGTGGGCGCGGGCGATCTCGGCGGCGCGGCGGGTGGCCCGGGCGGTGGGCAGCAGGGTGCGGGTCCGGTCGCGGATCACCGGGAAGGGGAGGGCGGCGTCGTGCCGATCGGCGCCCGGTTCGGCGGAGGTGTAGACCACGACGTCGGAGTGGGGCAGCCGGGTGGCCAGGGCGTGGACGAAGGTTTCGATGCCGCCTTGGCGGGGCGGGAAGTCGTTGGTGACGATGAGTGTGCTGCCCATGGGCGGGTGAGACCTCGGTTCGGTGTCGGAGAAGGCGCTGGCACCAGGGCCGGCCGGCAGCGGTCGCGGGTCCGGGGAGTCGTGCCGATTCATCACCCGTTCATTGCATCGTCGCAGGTCAGCCTGGTCATCACGGTCAGGTCGAGTCCTCTGGTCGGGTTTCCCCTACCATCCGTCGGGGCCTTCGCCCGGAGACCTTCGCATCCGATCTGACGTTCGGTGTTCGTCGGATTACGGAAAGTGCCCGCGCTCCCGCTATCGTGTCGGCGTGGTGAGGTCGTGGGATGCGGCGGTGGAGCGGGCGCAGGACCGGCTGGCGGCGGGGCCGCGGCTGCGGGCGGTCGCCGAGGGGGACGAACGGCGGTTCGCCCTCTGGGACTTGACGTCCCTGGTGGAGGGCGAGCTGGGGGAGCTGGTGGCCCCGGACGCGCTGACGCCGGAGGCCGAGCGCCGGTGGCGCGAGCGGCTGGGGGAGAGCGGCCGGGAGTGGCCCGGCGGCGAGCTCTACCGGCGCCGCTACTGGGTGCTGGACGAGGGCGGCGCCGCGGCCGGCACGGTGGCGGTGGACAACTGGACCAAGGGGCCCGGCCAACTCGCCGTCTCCTCCCTCTACTTGCTTCCGGAGGCGCGCGGCCGGGGGCTGGCCGCCGGGGCGCTGGACGAGGTGTACGCGGCGGCCGCCGCGGAGGGCCTGCCCGGCTTCCGGCTGGAGGCGCACTGGTCCTGGCAGCACGCCGTCCGCTACTACCTGCGCCGCGGCCTCTGGGTGGTCGGCTGGAAGCGTTCGCTGGCCCTGGCCCGGATGCCGCAGCTCCCGCCGTACCGGGTGTGCGAGGAGGGCGGCTGGCTGCACCTGCTGGTCGCGGACCGGGGCTGGGGCTGGGTGCCGATGCTCGCCGCCGGCTGCGAGGGCCGCTGGCTGCGGCTCGACGAGACGCCCGACTACCGGGCGGCCGACGGCTGGGTGCACGAGTACGCGCGTTCGACCCTGGCGCTGCATCTGGCGCTCGCGGGCCGGCCGCTGGTGCGCGGCCCGCAGTGGTGGGCGGAGGCGTGGCGGTGGTCGGACGCCGGGGAGCCGGAGGGGCTGGCCTACAAGATCGAGCACTTCGAGCAGCTGGCCCTGGCGGCGGGCCGCCAGGTGGTCAGCCCGTACCGCCCGGCGGCGACCCAGGCCCCGGCGGCGCCGACCCCGCCCCCGGCGCCGAGAGCGGAGGCCCCGGTGGCGGCGGCGCCGGGGCTGGCAGACTCGGGGGATGGCTGAGATCGAGATCGACGGCGTGCCGGCCGACCCGGCGCGGCTGGCCGCACTGGGGCTGCTGAACTATGGGCACTTCACCACCCTGCGCGTCGAGGCGGGCCGGGTCCGGGGCCTGGCGCTGCACCTGGACCGGCTGCTCCGGGACTGCGGGGTGCTGTTCGCCGCCGAGTTGGACCGGGCGGCGGTGCGGGAGCGGATCCGCGCGGTGCTGCCCGCCGGCGGCGCGCCGGTGATCGTCCGGGTGACGGTGTACGACCCGGAGCTCGGCCTGGAGCGCCCCGGCGGCCCGGCGGCGCCGCGGCTGCTGCTGACCACCCGCCCGGCGGCGGTGGCCGCGCCGGCCCCGCTGCGGGTGCGCACGGTCGGGTACCGGCGGGAGCTGCCGGAGGTGAAGCACGTCGGCCTGTTCGGCCTGGTCCACCACCGCAGGCGGGCCCAACTCGACGGCTACGACGACGTGTTGCTGGTGGAGCCGGACGGCGGCGGGGTGGTCGAGGGCGCCACCTGGAACGTCGGCTTCCTCGACGGCCGCCGACTGGTCTGGCCGGACGGCCCGAGCCTGCCCGGGGTGACCGCCGCGCTGCTGGCCGGCGCGTACGGCGGGCCGCAGTCGCGCGAGCGGGTGGACGCGTCCGGGCTGGGCCGCTTCACGGCGGCGTTCGCGGTGAACGCGGGTGTCGGCGTCCGGCCGCTGGCCGCGGTCGACGGTACGGCCTTCGACCCGGCGCACCCCGTGCTCGCCGAACTCGCCACCGCCTACGGGGAGATCGCCGCCGACCCGGTGTGAGCCCGCCCGGCGCCGGCCCGCAGGCCCCCGGAGGGGGGTGGGGATATCCCCACCCCCGGTCCGCCAGCGGCCTCCATGGTCCGCCGGCCTGGCCTTTTCTAACGTGGAACCCGTCGACGACCACCGACGATCCCCGAAGGAAGGCCCACCCATGGCACGCCGCCACGACCGCCCATCGACCGAGCCGTACGCCGCCGGACCGCACGCCGCCGGACCGTACGCGACGGGGGCGTACGGCGGCGGCCCGTACACCGAGCAGGGCGCCCGTCCGGCGATCGAGCTGCGCGGGGTGCGCCGCACCTACGGCCGCGGCGCCGAGACCGTGCACGCGCTGCGCGGGATCGACCTGGCGCTGGCCCGGGGCACCTTCACCGCCGTGATGGGCCCGTCCGGCTCCGGCAAGTCGACCTTCCTGCAGTGCGCGGCGGGCCTGGACAAGCCCGACCAGGGGGAGATCCGCCTCGGCGGCGAGGACATCACCCGGCTGAGCGAGGACCGGCTCACCAAGCTGCGCCGTAGCCGGATCGGCTTCATCTTCCAGTCCTTCAACCTGCTGCCCTCGCTGACGGTGGAGCAGAACGTGCTGCTCCCGCAGCGGCTGGCGGGCGAGCGCCAGGATCGCGCCCGGGCCCGGGAGCTGCTGGCCCAGGTCGGCCTCGGCGAGCACGCCAAGCGGCGGCCCGGCCAGCTCTCCGGCGGCCAGCAGCAGCGGGTGGCGATCGCCCGCGCGCTGATCACCGACCCGGACGTGGTGTTCGCCGACGAGCCGACCGGCGCGCTGGACACCCGCACCGCGCACGAGGTGCTGGGCCTGCTGCGGCGCGCCGTGGACGACCTGGGCGCGACGGTGGTCATGGTGACCCACGACCCGGTGGCGGCCTCGTTCGCCGACCGGGCGCTGTTCCTGGCCGGCGGCGCGCTCGTCGACGAGCTGCACCACCCGCAGGCGCAGGCCGTCGCCGACCGGATGGTCTCGCTCACCGCCCGCCCGGTGGGGGTCGCGGCGTGAACGGGTGGCGTGGACCGATCGACGAGTGGAACGGGGCAGGGGCATGAGCAACGGACTGGCGCGCGCCTCGGTGCGCTTTCGACCCGCCTCCTTCGTGGGCACCCTGGTCGCCCTGCTGCTGGGCGCCGCCGTGGTGGTGGCCTGCGGCGTGCTGCTGCAGACCGGACTGACCGCGAGCGTCGCACCGCAGCGGTACGCGGGCACCCCGGTGGTGGTCGCGGCCGACCCGATGGTGCGGATCACCGCCAAGGTCGGCCGCGACACCGAGACCAGGGAGCAGACCACCCCCGAGCGGGCCCGGACGGACGCCGCCCTGGTGGGCCGGATCGCCGCACTGCCCGGGGTCGCCGCGGCCCGCCCGGACAGCGCCTTTCCGCTGCCGGCCGGCGCCGGCACCCCCGCCCTGACCGGCCGGGGCTTCGCCGCGCTCGGCATCGCCGGCCCGGCCGACCAACTGGTCGAGGGCCGTGCGCCCGGCGCCGACGAGGTGGTGCTGGACGCCGACACGGCGCGCGCCGCCCACCTCGCGCCCGGCGCGAAGCTCACCCTCACCGCCCCCGGCGGCACCGGCGACTACCGGGTCTCCGGCCTGGCCGCCGCCCAGTCGGCCGGCCCCACCGCCTGGTTCGCCGACGCCACCGCCGACCGCCTCTCCGGCCACCCCGGCCGGATCGACGCGATCGCCGTCCAGCCGCGCGAGGGCGTGGACCGCGCCGCGCTGGTCGCGCAGGTCCGCCAGGCCCTCGACGCCCAGGCCCCCGGCACCAAGGCCGTGGACACCAAGGCCGCCGGCACCCCGGCCATCGGCCTGGAGGCCAAGGCCGAGAGCGGCGGCGCCAAGGTCTTCACCGGCGGCGGCCGCGGCACCGTCGAACAGCCCGCCATCGGCGAGGCCCGCACCCTGCTGATGGGGCTCGGCGGCAGCTTCGGCGGCTACGCCACCATGACCGCGATCTTCGTCGTGATGAGCACCGTCGCCCTGGCCACCGGCCAGCGCGCCCGCGAGTTCGCCCTGCTGCGCGCCATCGGCGCCACCCCGCGGCAGATCCGCCGCACCATCGCCACCGAGGCGATGCTGGTCGCGCCGGTCGCCGGGGCGCTCGGCATCCTGCCCGGACTGGCCCTGGCCCGCTGGTGGTTCGACGAACTGACCTCGCGCGGCGCCGTGCCGCAGGGCGTGCGGCTGGACGTCGGCCCGCTGCCGATGCTCGCCGCCGTCCTCATCTGCACCCTCGCCGCGCTGACCGCCGGCTTCCTGGCCGCCCGCCGCCCCGCCAAGCTGCGCCCCGGTCAGGCGCTCGGCGCGGCCGCCGTCGAACCGGGCCACCCCGGCGTGGTGCGGACCGTCTTCGGGCTGCTCTTCGCCGTCGGCGGCGTGGTGGCCGCCGCCTTCGCGGCCGCCCTGGACGGCATCAACGCCGCCAACACCGCGCTCGGCGTGGTCATGTGCTTCATGCTGGCCGTCGCGCTGCTCGGCCCCTGGGTGGCGCGGGTCGCCGCCGCGGTGTTCGGCGCCCCGCTGCGGGCCGGCGGCGCCCCCGGCTCGCTGGCCGCCGACAACACCCGAGCCAACGCCCGCCGGCTGGCCTCCGCGATCACCCCGATCGTGCTGGTCACCGCCTTCTGCGGCACCCTGCTGTTCCTCCAGAGCACCATCAGCCACGCCACCGGCGCGAACGTGCGGGACGGCATCGTCGCCGACCACGTGATCGGCTCCACCGGCCCCGGCCTGCCCGCGGGCACCGCCGCCCGGGCCGCCAAGGTGCCCGGTGTGGACGCCGCGGTCGGCGTGCTGCGCACCGCCGCCGTGTACACCCACGACATGCAGCTCGGCTCCGCCACCGCGCTCGGCGTCGACGGCGACCCGGCCCGGCTGTCCCGGGTGCTCGACCTGGGCGTGCGCAGCGGTTCGCTCGCCGACCTGGGCCGCGCCGCCGACACCGTCGCCCTGGACGCCACGCTGGCCGACGCCCTGGACGTCAAGGTCGGCGACCGGGTGCCGCTGCGGCTCGGCGACGGCACCCCGGTGCAGCCCGCCGTGGTCGCCGTCTACGACCGCGGGCTCGGCTTCGGCCAGGTGCTGCTGCCCCGGGCGGTCGTCGCCGGGCACGTCACCGCCGGGTACGACAGCCAGGTGCTGGTCGCCGACGCGCCGGGCGCCGACCGTACGGCGGTGGCGGCCGCGCTGGCGGGCCTCGCGGGCCCCGGCGGGGCGACCGTGACCGACCGGGCCGGATTCGTCGCCCAGTCCGACAAGATGATGGAGCTGAACGCCTGGGCCAACACCGTGATGGCCGGCGTGCTCGGCGGGTTCGCCGCCGTCACCGCCGTCAACACCCTGGTGATGACCGTCCTCGACCGGCGCCGCGAGGTCGCCCTGCTCCGACTGGCCGGCACCACCCGGCGCCAGGTGCGCGGCATGATGCGCTGGGAGGCGCTGCTGGTCGCCGCGACCGGCCTGGTGATCGGCGGGGGGATCGCCTGGATCGCCCTCGTCCCGATCGCCCGGGGCGTCGCCAACTCCTCCCCGTACATCCCGCCGGCGCTCGCCCTGCCGCTGGCCGCCGGAGCCGTCCTGCTCTGCCTCGGCGCGACCGGGCTGCCCGCCCGGGCCCTGCTGCGCACCCGCCCGGTGGCGCTGGGCGCCGCCCGGCAGTAGCCGAGGCCCGTGAAAAGCCCGAAGGGCCCCGTCCGGTACCGCCGGAAGGGGCCCTTCGGGCTGGTCACGGCACCTGCTTGAGGATCGCTGGACGGGCGCACCAGAGCCTCGCTCGTACGGGTGACAAAAGCCGGGCCGAGTAGGCGCAATGGGGTAGCCGGGAAAGTCCAAACCCCTTTATTGGAGCTGATCGTGATGTCGGATCAGCTACGCTCTCGCCCGCCCCGTCGGACCCGCCCGACCCGCCGAAGCAGAGAGTAGCCCGACATGAGCAGTCCTCCCGCGGCCGCCGCGCCCCGCTGGCCGCTGATCCTGCTGCGCATCACCGCGACCACCCTGGCGGTCCTGGCCCTGCTCCAGGTCATGCTGGCCGGCAGCTTCCTCAACGGCACCTACGAGTCCCTCAAGGACCACGAGGGCAACGCGATGACGCTGGCCACCGTGGTCCTCTGCCAACTGGTGGCGGCCGCGCTGGTGCGCCGGCCCGGCCGCGGCCCGCTCTGGCCGCTGTGGACCACCGCCGTGCTGACCGTCGCCGTCGTCGGCCAGATCGCGGCCGGCTACGCGCGGTCGATCAGCGTGCACGTCACCCTCGGGGTGCTGCTGGTCAGCGGGGTCCTGTTCGGGCTGGTCGGCGCCTGGCGGCTGCCGCTGCCCGCCCGCGCGGACCACCTGCCCGAGCCGGACGGCAGCGGACGCCTGCCGCGCCCCGGCGGGCCGCTGGAGGTGTCCAAGTGAACCGTCGACGGTTCCTGGGCGTCGGCGCCTCCGTCCTCGGCGCGGGCGCGCTGGCCGCCGTCGCCGGCCCCGCCGCCGCCCGGCTGTTCGCCGAGGGCCACCCCGGCCGGCTGCTCAGCAGCGGCCTCGACCTGCCCGAGCCGTTCCAGGTGCCGCTGCCGGTGCCCGCGGTGCTCCAGCCGGTGCGCACCGACGCGACGGCCGACTACTACGAGATCACCCAGCGGGTCGCCGAGCTGGAGATCCTGCCCGGCGTCAGGACCGAGGCCTGGACGTACGGCGGCACCTTCCCCGGGCCGACGGTGGTCACCCGGTCCGGCCGGGCGGCGGTGGTCAAGCACCGCAACGAGCTGCCGGTGCCGTCCGTGGTCCACCTGCACGGCGGCCACACCCCGGCCGACAGCGACGGCTACCCCGTCGACCTGCTGCTGCCGGTCGGCTCCTCCGGCGCGGGCCAGAGGGCGGCGGGCATGCCGGGGATGTCCGACATGCCCGGCATGGCGGGGATGGGCCACGAGGCCGGGCGCACCGCGGAGGGCGAGCGCACCCACACCTACCCGGGCAAGCAGCGCGCCGCCACCCTCTGGTACCACGACCACCGGATGGGCTTCACCGGCCCCGGCGTCTGGCGCGGCCTGGCCGGCTTCCACCTCGTCCACGACGACGAGGAGAGCGCCCTGCCGCTGCCGCGCGGCGACCGCGACCTCCCGCTGATGCTCGCCGACCGCTCCTTCACCGAGGACGGCTCCTTCCGCTACCCCGCCATCGACGAGGACCTCGCCTCGCCCGGCGTCACCGACGACTACATGAACGGCGTCCTCGGCGACGTCATCCTCGTCAACGGCGCCCCCTGGCCCCGCCTCGACGTCGACCGCGCCCGCTACCGGCTGCGTCTGCTCAACGCCTCCAACGCCCGCCCCTACCGGCTCCGGCTCGACCCGCAGCCCTCCGGCGGCGACGCCCTCGTCCAGATCGGCTCCGACGGCGGCCTGCTCGCCGCCCCGATCGCCCACGACGTGCTGGAGATCGCCCCCGCCGAGCGCTTCGACATCGTCGTCGACTTCTCCCGCTACGCCCCGGGCACCTCGGTGCGCCTGCTCAACCTCTTCGGCAGCGGCCGTACGGCGGAGGTGATGCGCTTCGACGTCTCCGGCAAGAAGGTCGGCGACGACTCGACCGTGCCCGACAAGCTGTCCGCGGTCGAGGAACTGGACGCCTCCGCCGTCGACGTCACCCGCAAGTTCATCTTCCGGCGCAGCGGCAGCTACGGCTGGACCATCAACGGCGACCTGTACCGGCCCGGCCACGACCTCGCCCGGCCCGCCCTCGGCAGCACCGAGCGGTGGCGCTTCACCTCCGACCTGCACCACCCCGTCCACGTCCACCTCAACCAGTTCCAGGTGCTCAGCCGCAACGGCCGCGACCCGGGCCCGTACGACGGCGGCTGGAAGGACACCGTCGACCTGCGCCCGGCCGAGGCGGTCGAGGTCCTGGTGCGCTTCACCGACTACCAGGGGACGTACATGATGCACTGCCACAACCTGGAGCACGAGGACATGGCGATGATGGCGGACTTCACCGTGCAGTGAGCCGGGGGCCGGGGGGCTTCGTCCGGCGGGCTTCATCCGGTCGGCCGAGTGCCGGAGGGCGCGCGGTGCGCGTTCCGGCACTCGTGGCCTAGCGTCGCGGGGAGACGCACCCCGCCCGCCGTTTCGCCGTTTCGTCTCCCCGCCGTCCCCGCCGTCCCGCCGACCGAGGAGCCGCGCATGACCACCCCCGCCGAACGCCGCCGGCACGGCCGGGCCGCCCGTGACCGCGTCTCCCGCTCCGCCCACGGGCGGTGGATCCCCGCCGCCGACCGGCCCGACCCGGTCGAGGTGCTGGTGCGCCAGGGCGAGGGCCGGGTCG
Organism: Kitasatospora sp. NPDC058492; assembly: GCF_042720685.1. Lineage (NCBI taxonomy): Bacteria > Bacillati > Actinomycetota > Actinomycetes > Kitasatosporales > Streptomycetaceae > Kitasatospora > Kitasatospora sp. NPDC058492. The sequence goes on along the minus strand of NZ_JBHXMU010000052.1, from coordinate 41,083 downwards.
CCCGGCTGCTGCCGATCCGCTACGGGCGGATGGCCGACACCCCCTTCACCTACCTGCGCGGCGCCGCCGCCGTCATGGCCGCCGACCTCGGCGCCGTCCCCGACACCGGCCTCACCGTCCAACTCTGCGGCGACGCCCACCTGGTGAACTTCGGCTTGTTCGCCTCGCCGGAACGCGCCCTGCTCTTCGACGTCAACGACTTCGACGAGACCCACCCCGGCCCCTTCGAGTGGGACGTCAAACGGCTGGCCGCCAGCATCGCCGTCGCCGCCCGCGACCACGGACAGGACGAGGACCGCGCCCACCGCGCCGCCCGCACCGCCGTCCAGGGCTACGCCACCGCCATGCGCCGCCTCGCCGGGCTCGGCGAACTCGACGTCTGGTACTCCCGGATCGACGCCGGCGACCTGCTGGCGCTGCTCCGCAAACCCCGGCAGCGCAAGCGCGCCGAGGCCGACCTCGCCCAGGCCCGCCGCCGCACCAGCCTGCACGCCTTCGGCAAGCTCACCGAGGAACGCGACGGGCAGCGGCGCATCATCAGCGCGCCACCGCTCGTCGAACCGCTGAAGAAGAACGAACTGCGCGACATCGGCAAGGTGTTCAGCGACTACCGGGCCGCCCTCGCCGAGGACCGTCGCGTCCTCCTCGACCGCTACCGCTTCGTCGACGCGGCGATGAAGGTCGTCGGTGTCGGCAGCGTCGGCACCCGCTGCTACATCGTCCTGCTGGAGGGCCGGGACACCCGCGACCCGCTGTTCCTCCAGCTCAAGGAGGCCGGGCGGTCCGTCCTGGAGGACCACCTGCCGCCCACCCGGGTCGACGCCGAGGTCTCCGTCCACCGCGGCGGGCGCCGTGTCGTCACCGGCCAGCACCTCATGCAGGCCGCCGGCGACATCTTCCTCGGCTGGACCGTCGGCCCCGCCGGGCGCCACTTCTACGGCCGCCAACTGCGCGACATGAAGGGCTCGGTCGAGGTCGCCGACCTGGCCCCGTCCGGCCTGCGCGCCTACGCCGACCTGTGCGGCCGCACCCTCGCCCGCGCCCACGCGCGCACCGGCGACCGCCTCGCCATCGCCGGCTACCTGGGCGGCGCGGACGCCTTCGCCGAGGCGATCGCCGACTTCTCCGTCCGGTACGCCGACCAGACGGCGCTCGACCACGCCGAACTGGTCGCCGCGATCGACGCCGGCCGGATCGCCGCGACCCCGGGCGTCTGAGCACGGCGCGCCCCCGGGGGCAGGGGTGCGGGGGTGCGGAAAACGGGTTGCCCCGGCGGGCGCGGTCGGCATTGGCTGGCCCGCATGACCGAACTGCGCACCGACCGCCTGCTCCTGCGCCCCTGGCGGGACACCGACCTCGCACCCTGGGCCGCGATGAACGCCGACCCCGAAGTCCGCGAGCACCTCGGGGACGTCCTCACCCGCGAGCAGTGCGACGCCTCGGTGGCGCGCTTCGAGGCCGAGACCGCGGTGCGCGGATACGGCTGGCTGGCCGTCGAGGTGCGCGCCACCGGCGAGTTCGTCGGCCTGGCCGGCCTCGACGAGGTCGACGAGGGCCTGCCCTTCACCGGCGTCGAGATCGGCTGGCGCCTCGCCCGCGCCGCCTGGGGCCACGGCTACGCGACCGAGGCGGCCCGCGCCGTCCTCGCCCACGGCTTCGACGCCCTCGGCCTCCCCGAGATCCTCGCCGTCACCACCGCGACCAACCACCGCTCGCAGGCCGTCATGCGCCGCCTCGGCATGACGTCCGACCCCGCCGACGACTTCGAGGACCCGACCGCCCCCGAGGGCCCGCTGCGGCCCAACGTGCTGTTCCGCCTCCGCCGCGAGCAGCGGGCGGGCTGACGGCGGGCCGGGAACGAGCCGGGAACAGCCTGACGACAGGCGCGTCCCGCGGCTCGGCGCCGTTGTCAGTGGCGTGTGGTTGGGTGATCCACATGCTGGCGATCGGGGTGCAGGAGAACGACGGGACGCGCCACCTCCGGGTGGAGGCGGCCGAGTTGGCGCGGCTGGTGCGGCGGATCGGCGCGAAGGGCGACCGCTTCCTGGTCGCCCAGCGGATACCGGACCTGCCGGACGTCTTCATCCAGGTGTGGCACGCCGAAGGCGGCGAGTACACGCTCGAACACCGCGACGGCTCCGCCGCCCGGCACTTCGAGGTGCGCACCGACGGTCCCGAGGCGGTCATCGCCGCGATGACGGACTGGGCGCGGCACGAGCCGGGCTGGGGCGACGGCCTGGACTGGCAGCCGCTCGACCTGGGCCCGCAGTCCGAGCCCGCCCCGCCGCTCGACCTGCCGGCCGAGGACCTGCGACAGTTGCACGACCGGCTGCGCCTCACCCTGGCCGGTGGCTACACCACCCGCGCCGAGCTCGCCGAACTCGCCGAGGACCACCTGGTCTCCGGCGACCACCGCCCGCCCTCCCGCGACCAGGCTGAGCAACTGGCCGACCGGCTCTGGCTGGAGCGCGTCGGCGAGCAGACCGGCTGGATCGGCGAGACCGACCCGGAACGCCTCACCCGGGCCTTCGCCGCCCTGGCGGAGGCCGGCATCACCGCCCGGGAGCACTTCAGCTGCTGCGGTTCCTGCGGCGACGCCGAGATCGCCGCCGCCGGGGCGCCGGACGCCCGCGGCTACGTCTACTTCCATACCCAGTCCACCGACTCCGCCGCCGCCGGCCACGGCCTCGCCCTCCGCTACGGCGGCTTCGACGCCTCCCCGCTGACCACCACCGCCATCGGTCACGAGGTGGCCGCCGCGCTCACCGAGGCCGGCCTGCCCGCCCGCTGGAACGCCGACCCCTCCCATGCGATAGAGATCCGCCCGCTCCTCTGGCGCCGCCGCCTGACCGGGTGAGGCTCGCGGCTCCGACGGGGAGACGGGTGGGTCACGGCACCAGGAGGTGGAGGGCGCCGGGGGCGGCGCTCACGTCGACGGGGAGGGCCGCGATGAACTCGCCGTCGGCGTAGGCGGTGATGGCGGGGGAGTCGATCCGCAGGGATGCGGTGCGGTGGGTGGTGACTTCGGGGTGGGTGGTGTGGGTGCCCTTGAAGAGGGTGGGGAAGAAGCGGGCGATGCGCAGCCGGGGCATGGCGGCGACGAGGGTGAGGTCGAGGAGGCCGTCGTCCGGGAGGGCGTCGGGGCAGATGAGCATGCCGCCGCCGTAGCTGCGGGTGTTGCCGACGGCGGCCAGGGTGAGGTCGCGTTCGATGACGGTGCCGTCGGCGAGGGTGATGCGGAAGGGCAGCGGGCGCAGGTTGGCGAACTCGGCGAGGATGGCCAGGTTGTAGCGCATCCGGCCGCGGGGCCAGCGCAGGCGGTTGGCACGGTCGCTGACCAGCGAGTCGAAGCCGGTGGCGAGGACGGAGCCGTACCAGCGGGTGGTGCCGTCGGCGGCGGTGACCAGGCCGAGGTCGACGGTCCTGGTGCGTCCGGCGGCGACGACGTCGGCGGCGGCTTCGGGGGTGGCGAGCGGGACTCCGTAGGCACGGGCGTGGTCGTTGCCGGTGCCGGCGGGTATCACGCCGAGCGGGACGGCGGTGCCGGCGACGGCCTGGAGCGCGAGGTTGACCATGCCGTCGCCGCCGACGGCCACGACGGCGTCGACGCCGTCCGCCACGGCCCGGCGGGCGAGGCGGACGGCGTCCTCGGGGTCGCGGCCGGCGTGCCGGTCGACCTGGAGGCCGAGGGCGTGCAGACGGGCGACGGCCCGGTGGGCGGCGGGCGCGGCGGGGGCGGCGCCCGCCCCCGGGTTGCTGAGGACGGCCACTCGCCTGATGGCTCGCGGACCGCCGGTCACGGGATCAGCTTGCCGGGGTTGAGGATGCCCGCCGGGTCGAGTTCGGCCTTGACGGCGCGCAGGATGCGCACGCCGAGCTCGCCGATCTCGTCGCTCATCCAGGGCCGGTGGTCGGCGCCGACGGCGTGGTGGTGGGTGATGGTGCCGCCGGCGGTGACGATGGCGTCGCCGGCGGCGCGCTTGGCGGCGGCCCACCGGGTGAGCGGGTCCTCGCCGAGGGCGGCGACGACGGTGAAGTAGAGCGAGGCGCCGGTCGGGTAGACGTGCGAGATGTGGCAGAGGACGAGGGCGCCGGGCAGGGCGGTGGTGAGGGCCTCGGTGACGGCGGTCCGCAGCTGCGGGAGCCGGCTCCAACTGGTCGCGGTCTCCAGGGTTTCGCAGAGGGCGCCGGCGCCGAGCAGGGAGTCCCGCAGGTAGGGGGCGTTGAAGCGGCCGTGTTCCCAGGCCCGGGCGGGGGCCTCGCCGACAGAGGTGGCGCCGGTGGCGAGCAGGGTGTCGCGGGTGAGCCGGTGGCGGGTGGCGACCTGTTCGGCGGTGCCTTCGAAGACGGTGACGGCGAGGCAGCCGGTGATGGCGGGGGCGCCGCCGATCTGTTCGGTCGTGGCGAGGTTGACCATCGTCTCGGCCTCGTCGGAGAGCCGGATGACGGTGGGGCCGGTGCCGGCCTGTTCGACGGCGCGCAGGGCGGCGCTGCCGGTGGCGAAGTCGGGCAGGCTCCAGGCCTCGTAGGCCTTGACGGCGGGCAGCGGGTGAACGCGCAGGCGGACGGCGGTGATGACGCCGAGGGTGCCTTCGGAGCCGAGGAAGAGCTCGCGCAGGTCGGGGCCGGCGGCGGAGGCGGGGGCGCGGCCGAGGTCGAGCACACCGGCGGGGGTGACGACGCGCAGACCGCGGACCATCTCGTCGAAGCGCCCGTGGCCGGCCGAGTCCTGGCCGGAGGAGCGGGTGGCGGCGAAGCCGCCGAGGGTGGCGTAGCGGAAGCTCTGCGGGTAGTGGCCGAGTTCGTAGCCGCGCTCGGCGAGCAGGGCCTCGGCGGCGGGGCCGGTGAGGCCGGCGCCGAGGACGGCCTCGCCGGAGGTCTCGTCGAGGTCGTGGAGCCGGTCGAGGCGGCGCAGGTCGAGCGAGATGACGGCGGTGAGGCCGCCGCGTTCGGGGTCGAGGCCGCCGACGACGCTGGTGCCGCCGCCGAACGGGACGACGGCGATGCGGCGTTCGGCGCAGAGCGCGAGGACGGCGGCGATCTCCTGCTCGTCGCCGGGCAGCACGACGGCGTCGGGCGCGTCCTGGGGGTCGCGGCTGCGGCGGCGCAGCAGGTCGGGGGTGGACTTGCCGCCGGCGCGGGGGAGCCGGTCGGCGTCGGCGGCGCTGACGTTGGTCTCGCCGACGGCGGCGGCGAGGGCCTTGAGGTCGTCGGCGGCGATCCGCGAGGGGTGCAGGACGACCTCGTCGGCGGCCGGTCCGGGGGTGGCGTCGCCGGTGACGCCGAGGGCGGCGGCGAGCAGTCCCTTGATGTCCGCGGACAGCTCCTTGGCGAGGGCCGGGTCGCCCCAGGCGTCCCACTTCATCGGGGGGAGCGGCAGCGCGGCGCCGGCCGGTCCCGCTTGCGTCTCAGATGCCATGCGTTACAGTTTCACACATCATGTCAAGTAGTAACGCCGAGCCCCCTGGCAGTCCCGCGCGCAGCACCGACGACGCGATCCTGGACGCCGCCGCCGACCTGATCGTCCATCTCGGCGTGCGCCGAACGCAGTTGGCGGAGATCGCCCGCCGCGCCGGGGTCAGCCGGCCGACCGTCTACCGGCGCTGGCCGGACGTCCGGGCGGTGATCGGCGCCCTGCTCACCCGGGAGATCCGGGCCACCCGGGAGGGCGTCGCCCTGACCCTCGGGGGCGACGGCGCCCCGATCGGCCGGGAGGCCTTCGTCGACGGGGTCGTCGAGGTGGCCGTCCGGCTGCGGGACCACCCGGTGCTCGGCGCGCTGCTGCGCTCCGCCGACTCCGACCTGCTGCTGGAATACGTCGTCGAGCGGCTCGGCACCAGCCAGCGCGGCCTGCTGGAGGCGCTGCGGGCCGGCATCGAACAGGGGCAGGCGCACGGTTCGATCCGGTCAGGGGAGCCGGTCGAACTGGCCGCCATGGTCCTGCTGATCGCCCAGTCCACCGTCCAGTCGCACCGCATGGTCGCCTCCCTGCTGCCGGAGGCCGCCTGGCGGCGCGAACTGACCAGAGCACTGAACGGATACCTCGCGCCATGACCTCGACGCCCGCCGGATCCTCCGCCGCTCGCTCCGCCGCTCCTTACGCCGGCTCCAGCCGACTCGACGCCGGCCGGCGCCGGGCGGAACTCGAAGCGCTGGGGGACCGCCCGCGGGTCGACCTGCTGGTGATCGGCGGCGGAGTCACCGGCGCCGGGGTGGCCCTGGACGCCGCCTCGCGCGGGCTGCGCACGGTGCTGGTCGAGTCCCGCGACCTGGCGTTCGGCACCAGCCGCTGGAGCTCCAAGCTGGTGCACGGCGGCCTGCGCTACCTCGCCTCCGGGCGGATCGGGGTGGCCCGGGAGAGCGCGATCGAGCGCGGCGTGCTGATGACCCGCACCGCCCCGCACCTGATCCGCGCGCTGCCCCAACTGGTGCCGCTGCTCCCGGGGTTGCTGCGCCCCGGGCAGGCCTCGCTGATCCGGGTGGGCTTCCACGCCGGGGACGCGCTGCGGCTCGGTGCCGGGACGCCGGGCGCGCTGCTGCCCCGGGTGCGCCGGATCGGCGCCGCGCGGACGCGGCAGCTGGTGCCGGGCGTGCGGACCGCCGGACTGTCCGGCGCGCTGGTCGCGCACGACGGCCAACTCGTGGACGACGCCCGGCTGGTGGTGGCGCTGGCGCGGACCGCGGCGCAGTACGGCGCCACCGTGCTGACCAGGGTGCGGGCGGAGTCCGTGACGGGCGGCTGCGCCCGGCTCACCGACACCGTCACCGGGCAGTCGCTGACCGTCGAGGCCGGCGCGGTGGTCAACGCCACCGGCGTCTGGGCGGGCGAGGTGGACCCGTCGATCAGGCTGCGCCCCAGCCGGGGCACCCACCTCCTGGTGGACGCCGCCGCGCTCGGCCACCCGACCGCGGCGCTCACCGTGCCGGTGCCCGGTTCGACCAGCCGCTTCGTCTTCGCGCTGCCCCAGCAGCTCGGCCGGGTGGCGATCGGGCTGACCGACGAGGACGCGCCCGGTCCGATCCCGGACGAGCCGCAGCCCGCCGAGAGGGAGCTCGCCTTCCTGCTCGACACCGTCAACGCCGCCCTGAGCACCGCGCTGACCAGGGCGGACGTGCGCGGCGCGTACGCGGGGCTGCGGCCGCTGATCGACACCGGGGGCGGCAGCACCGCCGACATCTCCCGGGAGCACGCGGTGCTGGAGTCGCCGTCCGGGCTGGTCACGGTGGTCGGCGGCAAGCTCACCACCTACCGGCGGATGGCCGAGGACGCGGTGGACGCCGCCGTCCGGCTGCGCGGCCTGCCGGCCCGGGCCTGCTGGACGGCCCGCCTGCCGCTGGTCGGGGCCCCGACCCACCGGGACAGCCGTCCGCTCCCGGCGGGCGCCGTGCCCGGCTCGCTGCTCGCCCGCTACGGCGGATCGTCCCAGGAGGTGGTGGCCGCCGGGGAGTTGACGTCGATCGCGGAAGGCCTGGACGTGACGCGCGCCGAGGTCGCCTACGCCGTCACGCACGAGGGCGCGCTGGACGTCGCCGACGTGCTCGACCGCCGGACCAGGATCGGTCTGGTCGCCGAGGACGCCGAGCGGGCCCGGAAGGCGATCGAGGAGATCGTGGCGCAGCGACTGTAGCGGGCAAGTCGCCCGGGAGATGGCGCTCAGCGCGCCGCGCGCTCCGGCATCGGGTGCTCGGCTCCCGCGACCTCCAGGACGCAGGAGTACGGGTGCTCGGCCGCGCCCGTGCGGTCCAGCCGTACCGAGAGCGGCAGCGGCGGCTCCTCGGCGAGTTGGGCGGCGAGCGTCAGCGGGTAGACGCCGTGCCCGTGGACGCGGTGGAAGGCGCATTCCTTGCCGTCCACCAGCAGCTCGGTCTCGGTGATCCAGCCGGAGCGGACGTTGACGGTGACCGAGTGCCCGGCCTGGTCGAAGTGGAAGCTGTACCGCTGGCGCATGGGGAACCTCCCGCGCGGGGGCCGCCGGTCGGGGCGGACCAGGGGATCCACCGCCAGTCTAGGGTGGCCACCGGGTCTCGGCCCGGCGGGTGCGGCGGCCGGGGCGGCGGGTGGTTCCCGGTGGAGCCCCTGAGAAATCCCCGGGGTGGGCCCCGACCGCAGGTGGATTCCCGTGATCTCTACAGTGTTGTAGATTCGTCCGCAGGGAGAGATCGAGGAGGGCATTGTGGGAGTTTCGCTGGCCAAGGGCGGCAACGTCTCGCTGAGCAAGGAGGCGCCCGGTCTGAGCGCCGTGATCGTGGGTCTCGGCTGGGACGTGCGCACCACCACTGGCGCCGACTACGACCTGGACGCCAGCGCGCTGCTCTGCAACGCGCTCGGCAAGGTGGTCTCGGACCAGCACTTCGTCTTCTTCAACAACCTGCGCAGCCCCGATGGTTCGGTCGAGCACAGCGGCGACAACCTGACCGGTGGCGGCGACGGCGACGACGAGCAGATCAAGGTCGACCTGGCGCGGGTGCCGGCCGACGTGGCGAAGGTGGTCTTCCCGGTGTCGATCTACGACGCCGACGCCCGGCTGCAGAGCTTCGGGCAGGTCCGCAACGCGTTCATCCGGGTGCTGAACCAGGCCAACGGCCAGGAGATCGCCCGTTACGACCTCAGCGAGGACGCGTCCACCGAGACCGCGATGGTCTTCGGTGAGCTGTACCGCAACGGCGCGGAGTGGAAGTTCCGCGCCATAGGGCAGGGTTACGCCTCCGGTCTGCGCGGCATCGCGACCGACTACGGCGTCAACGTCTGATCGCAGCAGGTGATCTGACGGGGTTTCGGCGGCCACGGGCCTGTGCGGCCCACGCTCACTCGGGACGCCCGAGGGCGTGGCCGCCGAAACCCCCGCTGCCGGTGAGCTGGCCGTGCCACCAGGCGACCATCCCCGGCTCGTCCATGGTCGACCAGTCCGGTGCGGCGGCGACCTGCTCCCGGCCGAGCCGTCGGCCCAGTTCCACCAGCTCCCGCCCGACCACGCCCCGCTCCTGGTCGTACGCGGCCAGCACGGACGGCCAGGAGTCGCCGTGCGCGGCGGCGGCCCGCCCGGCCTGCTCGAAGGCGTGCGCGTCCTGCAAGGCCTTCACCGCGCCGCTGGTGTTGTGCGGGCGGACGACGGTGGCCGCGTCCCCGCCGAGGAGCAGCCGGCCGGCCGTGCGGCGCGGGGTCTCCAGGTCGTAGACGGGCTGGAGGAAGGTCCGCTCGCGCGGGGTGAGGGTGACCAGGGCGGCCCAGTACGGCGGCAGGTGCCGTTCGGCGAGCCGGCGCAGGTCGTCCAGCTGCCCGTCGGTGAGGGTGCCCGCCGGGATGCTGGTCGGGCCGTCGAGGCGCAGCCAGGCGGGAGTGGGCGCGTAGAAGACCCAGTTCACCTGGGTGCTGCCGGGGGTGAGCCCGGGGATGCGGTAGATCACGACCTGGCCGCCGGGGTAGCAGACGGTGGCGCACTCGTCCTCCGGCCAGGCCGCGGACCCGCCGGGCAGCTCCGCCAGCAGTGCGGCGTCGTAGCTGCCGCGCCAGCACACGTACCCGGCGTAGTCGGGCCGGGCCTGCGGGCAGACCGCCGCGCGGACCACCGAGCGGTAGCCGTCGGCGCCGATCACCAGGTCGTACGGTTCGCGGGTGCCGTCGGGGCCGGCCGTCCAGGCGCCGTCCTGGTCGGCGCCGGCCGCAGTGACGGTGTGGCCTTGCCGGAACTCGATCCGGTCGGGGGTGCGTTCGCGCAGGGCCTGCCAGAGGACGGCCCAGTGGTGGGAGTGGAACGGCATCGGCTGGTTCCAGAGCACCCGCCCGCGCCCGTCCGGTCCGTCGCCGCCGCGGTCCTCGGCCGTCTCCCGGGTGACCCAGCGGCGGACGGTGAGGCGGTGGCGGCGGACGCCGTCGTGGAGGTGGCCGGCGCGGACCAGTTCGTCGAAGCGGTCGTCGTTGATGCAGATCCCGACGCCGCGGTCCTCCAGCTGGCCCTCGCTGCGTTCCAGGACCACGATCCGGTCCGCTCCCAGCCGGGCGGCGGCCCCGGCGAAGGCGCTTCCGGCGATGCTGCCGCCGATCACGGCTATCGAGCTATCCCGCATGGCGGTCCTCTCCCAGCTGCCCACACTATCGATCTGACAATACGCGGATCATGTCCGCGAGTTGGTGGGAACCGGCAGAGCGCGGGGCCCCGGCCCGCGACCCCGTTATGCAACTAGTTGCACATCGAGCCACCGTCCCCTACCCTGCGGTAACAACGACCCCCGCCGCCCCCAGGAGACGTCGATGAGCACCACCCCCGGCAGCAGCCGCTACCCGCACCTGCTCAGCCCGCTCGACCTCGGCTTCACCACCCTGCCCAACCGCGTCGTCATGGGCTCCATGCACGTCGGCCTGGAGGAGGCCCCCGACGGCTACCGGCGGATGGCCGCCTTCTACGCCGAACGGGCCCGCGGCGGCGTCGGCCTCATCGTCACCGGCGGCATCGCCCCCAACGAGGCCGGGCGCCCCTGGGAGGGCGGCGCGATGCTCACCACCGAGGCCGAAGCCGACCGCCACCGCGTCGTCACCGACGCCGTGCACGCCGCCGGCGGGAAGATCGCCCTGCAGATCCTGCACTTCGGCCGCTACGCCTACCACCGCGACCTCGTCGCCCCCAGCGCCCTCCAGGCCCCGATCAGCCCCTTCGTCCCGCACGAGCTCACCGCCGCACAGGTCGAGCAGACCATCGAGGACTTCGTCCGCTGCGCCGAACTCGCCCGCCGCGCCGGGTACGACGGCGTCGAGGTCATGGGCTCCGAGGGCTACCTGATCAACGAGTTCGTCGTCGCCGCCACCAACCGGCGCGAGGACGAGTGGGGCGGCCCGTACGAGCGCCGGATGCGCTTCCCGGTGGAGATCGTCCGCCGCGTCCGCGAGCGGATCGGCGAGGACTTCATCATCGTCTACCGCCTCTCCATGCTCGACCTGGTGCCCGGCGGCTCCACCCTCGACGAGGTCGTCCGCCTCGCCCAGGCCGTCGAGGCCGCCGGGGCGACCATCATCAACACCGGCATCGGCTGGCACGAGGCCCGCATCCCCACCATCGCCACCTCCGTGCCGCGCGGCGCCTTCGCCTGGGCGACCAGGAAGGTGATGGGCACGGTCGGCATCCCGCTGGTCACCACCAACCGCATCAACACCCCGGAAATCGCCGAGCAGTTGCTCGCCGACGGCTGCGCCGACCTGGTCTCGCTGGCCCGCCCGCTGCTCGCCGACGCCGACTTCGTCGCCAAGGCGGAAGACGGCCGCGCCGACGCCATCAACACCTGCATCGGCTGCAACCAGGCCTGCCTCGACCACACCTTCAGCGGCCTGATCACCTCCTGCCTGGTCAACCCGCGCGCCTGCCACGAGACCGAACTCGTGCTCGCGCCCACCAGGTTGCGCAAGCGCATCGGCGTCGTCGGAGCCGGACCGGCCGGGCTCGCCTTCGCCGTCTCCGCCGCCGAACGCGGCCACGACGTCACCCTGTTCGACTCCGCCGCGGCGATCGGCGGGCAGCTGAACACCGCCCGACTCGTGCCCGGCAAGGAGGAGTTCGACGAGACGCTGCGCTACTACCGCACCCGGCTCGCCGAGTTGGCCGTCACCCAGCGCCTCGGCACCACCGCCACCGCCGAGCAGCTCGCCGCCGAGAACTTCGACGAACTCGTCCTCGCCACCGGCGTCACCCCGCGAACCCCCGCCGACCTCCCAGGAGTTGACCACCCCAGCGTGCTCGGCTACCTCGACGTCCTGCGCGGCGGCGCCCCCGTCGGCGAGCGGGTCGCCATCCTCGGCGCGGGCGGCATCGGCTTCGACGTGGCCGGCTTCCTCACCGACCCGGGCGACGCGGCCAGCCTCGACCCGGCCGTGTTCCAGGCCAAGTGGGGCATCGACCCGGAGTACCGCGAGCGCGGCGGACTGCGCCGCCCCGAGCGGCCCGCACCGCCGCGCGCCGTCCACCTGCTCCAGCGCAAGACCAGCAAGGTCGGGGCCGGGCTCGGCAAGACCACCGGCTGGATCCACCGCACCGAACTCCGGCACCGCGGCGTCACCATGGTCGCCGGCGCGACGTACGACCTGATCGACGACGCCGGCCTGCACTTCACCGTCGACGGCGAGCGCCAACTGCTGCCCGTGGACACCGTGGTGCTCTGCACCGGCCAGGAGCCGCGCCGCGACCTGTACGAGGCGCTGCGCGAGCGCGGCCTGGAGGCCCACCTGATCGGCGGCGCCGACGTCGCCGCCGAACTCGACGCCAAGCGGGCCATCAAGCAGGGCACCGAACTGGCCGCCGCGATCTGACCCTTCCTTGCGCGCTGGGTCCTGTTCGGCCGGACAGGACCTGGGCACGCCTTGGGCACGCCCTAGGATCGACGGCATGTCGCTGCCGCACGCCATCCTCACCGCCCTGCTGGAGAAACCGTCCTCGGGGCTGGAGCTGACCCGGCGCTTCGACAAGTCGATCGGCTTCTTCTGGCCCGCCACCCACCAGCAGATCTACCGCGAACTGGGCCGGCTGGAGGCCTCCGGACAGATCCGGGCCCTCCAGCCGTCCGGCCCCGTCCGCGGACAGAAGAAGGAGTACGAGGTCCTGCCCGAGGGCCGCGCCGAACTCGCCCGCTGGACGGCCGAGGGCGCCGCGCCGCGCGCCGTCCGCGAACCGCTGCTGCTACGGCTGCGCGCCGCCGCGGTGGTCGGTACGGACGGCCTGGCGGCCGAGGTGCGGCGGCACCTGGCGCTGCACCGCGCGCAGTTGGACGACTACCGGGAGATCGAGCGGCACGACTTCCCGGCCGAGACGACGGCCGGGGAGAACCGCCTCCAGCACGCCGTGCTGCGGGCGGGCATCGGACTGGAGGCCTTCTGGGTGCAGTGGCTCACCGAAACCCTCGAAACCCTCGAAGCGCTCGAAACCCCCGAAACCCCCGAAACCCCCGAAACCCCCGAAACCCTCGAAGCGCTCGAAGCGCTCGAAGCGCTCGAAACCCCCGGACCGCTTCCGCCGGACCAGCCGGACCAGGGGGCCTGACCTGCGGCGATCCGCGCCCGCGAGCCCCGTATCAGGCCCGGTGGGACACTGGTGCCTGTCCCTGCCCGCACTCTCGACCGGGGGGCCCGCATGTCCCACCCGAAGCCGCTCCACGCCCTCGCCGCCGCCGCCCTCGCCGCGGCGGTCGCCTTGGGCCCGGCCCACCTCGCCGCGGCCGCGACGCCCGGCCAGCCCGCCCAGGGCCTGCCCACCTCCGAGCAACTCACCGCGGCCCTGCTCACCGTCGACGACGTCGGCCCAGGCTTCACCCAGGTCCCCAGCACGGCCAGCCCCAGCGCCGGCCCCAGTACGATGCCGTCCCCGGCCAACGGCTGCGACGCCCTCAGCGACCTGATCAACATGCACACCGGCGTCCCCGGCCCCGAGACCCCGCACGCCGAGGCCGAACTGGACGGCCCGGGCGGCAACCCGATGGTGACCGAGTCCCTCACCGCCGAGGACGCGGGAAAGCTCACCACCGACTTCGACGCCGCCACCGCGGCCCTCAAGAGCTGCCACACCATCACCTTCAGCGCCGGCACCAACGACTCGGTGACCTTCACCGTCACCCCGGTCACCCTCGGCGACCGCCAGGACGCGCCCGCCGTCCGCCTCGACGGCACCCTGGCCGGCGTCCAGCTGAACGCCTTCGTCGGCGTCGAGCGCTTCGGCACCGTCGGCATGGCCTTCGGCTTCTTCCAGCGCGGCGGCGACTCCTCCCAGCTGGCCTCCTTCCAGTACCGCGCCGCTGTCGCCAAGGTCCAGCGCGCCCTCGGCGCCACCGCCGGCAGCACCACCCCGCCCACCGCCACGGCCCCCGTCACCCAGGGCACCTCGGTCTGAGCCGGACGACGCGACGGCCCCCGTCGGGCAGGCAGCCCGACGGGGGCCGCGGCGTGGGCTGTATCGGGCGGGTGCGGAGCCGGCGGTGTCGGCCGGTCAGGCGCTGATGCGCCGCCGGTTTCGAACCGGGGCCCGCGCCCGGATCGGGGCCGGGGTGCGGCCGGCGAGGCGGCAGCCGAGGCAGTGGGGGTGGCCCCGGCGGCCGGCCGGGTCGGGGGTGCGCCAGTGCCGGTGGGCGGGCGGGCGCGGGCCGGTGGGCTTGCCCCAGCCGGCGAGGTGGAGCAGCCAGCTGGCGAGCGCGCCGAGGGCGGTGAGGATCCCGCCGGCCCAGAGCCCGGCGGCCGAGCCGAGGACGAGGGCCGCGCCCGCGACGGTGAAGCCGAGGATCGCGATGACGGAGCCGGTCCAGCCGGCGATGGTGTGCCCCATGTCGTGGTCGCCGTGTGCGCTCATTGCTCCTCGTTTGGTGTGATGGGCGGGTCGGGATGGACGGGTCGGCCGTTTATCTCACGAGCTAAGTAACTTAGATGCTAAGGAGATATCGAGTGAAGGGCAAGCCGCGCCCCCGGGCGACGCCCGAGCAGGCGCTCTACGCGATGGACCGGATGATCGCGCTGGCGCAGTTCGGCCAGCAGGACATCGCCGCCCGGCTCGGCCTCAACGTCACCGACCTGACCTGCCTCGGCTTCGTCATCGAGGCCGCGATGGCCGGGGAGCCGCTGGCCGCCGGCGACCTCGCCGAGCGCGCGCAGCTGACCACCGGCGCCGTGACCGGCGTGCTCAACCGACTGGAGAAGACCGGCTACGCCCGCCGCGAGGCCGACCCGGCCGACCGTCGGCGCGTCCGCGTGGTGATGGCGGAGGACGCGCAGCAGCGCATCCTCCAGGTCTACGGCCCGTTCTACGAGCGGATCGGCGCGCTGTTCGCCGACTACACGCCGGACGAGACCGCGGTGATCGCCGACTGGTTCACTCGGGCCAAGGGGGTGCTGCGGGAGTCGCTGGATGAGATCCGGGCCGAAACGCCGTAGCGGCCGACCCCGGGGAGGGGTCGGCCGCCACGGTCTCGGAGCAGCGCCTCGGTGCAGCGTCGTGGAGCAACGTCGCGGGGCGACGTCTTGGTGCAGCGTCTCAGGGCGGCGTCTCAGGGCAGGTACGTCACCTCGGGGAAGGCCGCGGACGGCCCGTCGAGGAGGCGGCTGGGGCGGTGCCGCAGGTGCAGGTCGAAGAAGGCCACTGGGTACGCCTGCTGGATCTTCACCGCGCGGACCGGGTCGAGGGTGCCGATCATGTCCCGGACCTGTTCGTCGGTCAGGCCGAGGAGCTTGGCGGCCTGCGGGATCAGCACCTGGTCGTCGCCGTACGAGACGTGCACGGCGCCCTGGGCCTGGACGTCGAGCCGCCAGCCGCGCAGGTGCGGCCAGAACTCGGCGACGGCCGGCTGGCCGGCCCGGGTGAACGCGGCGGTCATCATCATGAACGGCCGGTCCAGGTCGGTGGTGATGGTCGGCTGCATCGGGCCGTCCAGGCTCAGCCCGGCGCGGACGCGCCGGTCGGCGAGCATGGTGTAGGCGGTGGCCGTGCCGCCCTTGGACCAGCCGAACATGCCGATCCGGTCCGGGTCGAGGGCGTGCAGCAGGCCGGCGGGCAGCGGCCTGCCGTCGGTGTCGGGGTTGCGCCCGGCGGCGAGGGCGTCGACCTGGTCGAGGAGGAAGCGGATGTCCGCGGCGAAGTCCTTCGGCCCCATCGGGATGCTCCGGTCCGGGGTGAGGACCAGGCCGTCGGGGAACTCGGTGATCGCGTCGCGGGTGTGGTCGACGGTGACCACCACGTAGCCGTGGCTGGCGAGTTCCTGGACCATCACGGTGTGGTCGGCGCGGTGGCTGTGCGCGCCGTGCGAGTAGACGACGACGGGCAGGCGGCGGCCCGCGCGGTGGACCGGGGCGCCCACGCGGCCGGAGGTGAGCGGGGCGAGGGCGGGGTCGATGGCGAAGCCCGTGTCCGCGAGGAACGCCCGCAGTGCGCCGTCGGCCATCCAGGGCGCGAGCGGGTACTCCCCGGCCTCGCGGGCGGGGTACCAGACGCTCGCCATCAGCTCGCGGAACCGGCCCGGGCCGGCCAGCGGGTCCGGGCGGGAGGCGTCGAGCAGGTGCAGCGGGACGGTGCCCACGGGGTGCGGCCCGGTGGGCTCGGGCAGGGTGAGCCGCGCCGGGCCGCCGGTGGGGGTGGTGGCGGACCCGGGGGTGGCGGTCCCGGGGGTGGTGGCCCCGCCCGCAGCCCACGCGGGGTGGGCGAGGGCGAGCGGTGCGGCCGCCCCGGCGGCCCCGGCGGCCAGTGCGGCCCCCAGCAGGCGGCGGCGCGTCATGGCGTGTCGGCTCGTGAACGGCGTGGTGGTCATGGGCCCTCCCTGGGTGTGCTGGACAGAACCGGGCCGAGGCGCACGGTCTTCGCAGGTGCGGCCGTCGTTCGACACCGGTCCGCCAGGGAAGCGCCCCTGACGGACCGTCCGATGGATCTCCGTGCACCTGAACGGAAGGCTGTCATCGCGGCGTACCCGGCCACATCCGACCACCGGATGACGGTGCGGCGGCGCGCATTGGCCCGGGGGTTTACATCCGTGGGCTGATGCGGCGGCGTGCCGGGGCGGGGTGGCGCATAGCGTTCACGCTCAATCCAATGCAACGGGCGACGTGACTGACGTTGCGTTAAATCCGTAACTGTTGCAACGATAATGAGATTCTGACCTGCGATGATGCTGATTATGCGCAACGCGCCTGTTGCCGTGAAGCGTGAAGGCAACGTAGCGTTTCCGTTGTCAGAAAGAACGAGCCACAGGAGAGCATCATGCAGAAGTTCGCCACCCCCGCCCCGGTCTCCGCCGTCCTCGACATCCCCGCCGGGCGCATCCGGCTCATCGCCGCCGACCGGGCCGACACCACGGTCGAGGTCCTGCCCGCCGACGCCTCGAAGAGCCGCGACGTGAAGGCGGCGGAGCGGACCACCGTCGAATACGCCGACGGCGTCCTGCGGATCGAGGCGGCGGCGGCCGAGAACCGGATCCTCGGCCAGTCCGGCACCGTCGAGGTGACCGTCCAACTGCCCGCCGGCTCCCGCATCCAGGCGAAGACGGCCAGCGCCGAACTCCGGGGCGTCGGACGCCTCGGCGACGTCACCTTCGAAGGCGCGCAGGCCTCGGTCAAGCTCGACGAGACCGCCGGCGCCCACCTCGCAGTCCTCGCCGGCGACATCTCCGTCGGCCGCCTCGACGGCCCCGCCGAGATCACCACCGCCAAGGGCGACATCCACATCACCGAAGCCGTGCACGGCACGATCACGCTGCGCACCGAGGCCGGCGACGTGTCCGTCGGCGCCGCCCGCGGCGTCTCCGCCTCCCTGGACGCCGGCACCACCTACGGCCGGATCCACAACACGCTCAAGAACACCGACGGCGCCGCCGCCGGCCTGAGCATCCACGCGACCACCGCCTACGGCGACATCACCGCCCGCAGCCTCTGAAGCCCCAGCCCCAGCCCCGGCCCGAGCCCCAGCCCGCACCCGCACACTCCGATCGCGAGACAAGGAACAACCATGAGTGAATCCCGCCACGCCGCCGAGATCGCCGTCGAGGACGCCGCAGGTCAGGACCGCCCGGAGCTCCAGCAAGCCATCCAGGAGTTCGTCGACGCCGGTTTCGCCGGGATACAGCTGCGCGTGCACGACGAGCACGGGGAGTGGGTCGGCAGCGCCGGGGTGCGCAAGCTGGGCGAGGCCGCGAAGCCGTCGGTGGACGGGAAGTTCTGGGTGGGCAGCACCACCAAGACCTTCGTCGCGACCCTGGTGCTGCACCTGGTGGCCGACGGCGCGACCGGGCTGGACACCCCGGTGGCCGACCACCTGCCGCAGTTCGGGCTGGACCGGCGGATCACCGTGCGGATGCTGCTCCAGCACACCAGCGGCCTGGCCAGCTACACCGGCGACCTCGAACCCGACGGGACGTTCGTACCGGGGATCCCCGCGATGGGCAAGGAGTGGGTGGACAACCGGTTCCACAGCTACCGGCCCGAGGAGCTCGTGCAGTTCGCCCTGTCCAAGCCGGCACGGTTCGAGCCGGGCACCGACCAGAGCTACTCCAACACCAATTACACGCTGGCCGTGCTCCTGATCGAGCAGGCCGCCGGCCGCCCGTACGCCGAGGAGATGCAGCGGCGGATCCTTCGGCCGCTCGGACTGCGGGACACCGTGGTGCCGGGCGACTCGCCGGAGCTCCCCGCGCCGCACGCCCACGGCTACTACCGCTACCAGGACGGCGACCAGTGGAAGGTGGTCGACGTCGCCCGCCAGAACCTCTCCCTCCTGGTCGGCGCCGGCGACCTGATCTCGACCACCCGGGACCTCCACACGTTCTTCGCCGCACTCCTGGGCGGCAAGCTCCTGCCCGCCCCCCTGCTGGACGAGATGCGCACGCCGCACGGGATGCTCGGTTACGGCCTGGGCCTGTTCATCCAGGACCTCGGCCCCGACGGCGGCACCATCGTCCACCACAACGGCGGCGCCCCCGGCGGCTACGGGGCCCTGATGATCGGCGCACCCGACGGCAGCAAGACCCTGACCGCCGGGCTCACCACCGGCGACTCCGCATCCGACCCGGCACAGGAGTTCCCCAAGGCGCTGGACCGGCTCATCAAGGCGGTGTTCGGCGGCGGCGGCGTGCGGGCCGAGGGCTGACGGCGTGCGGTTTCGGCGTGAGGAGTGGGAAGTCGGCGGGCCGGACTTCCCACTCCGCTCGTTGAAGGGGCGGTGCCCCGGCGCGCAGCGGTGGTGAGGCGGGAGTGAAGCGCGAAGCCGCGCTCCGCGATGGTGAAGCGGCGTGGCGTAATGAAGCCCATCGAAACTCAAGTACAGTGCACTGCTGATAAATTGACGCCAAGTCAAATACCGAGTAGCGGTGATGCCCTGGGCGTAGCGGCTCGGACGTCCGAGGGGGCCTCCGTCGGCCCGGGGAAGACCACGGTGCCCTGGACATGCGCCGACCATGGATTCGGTGAGCACTCAGCACGCTGCCCCGAATGCGGAAGGTTGGCCCGTAGGCCGGCCTGGATCGGATGGCCGCACGGTACAGCAGCATCCGGGCTCAGGCTTTGGGGCTGAGGGAGTCCCTGGCCCTGATCGAGCAGATTCTGGGAGAGCGGTAAGCATGGCCGAGCTGGACTGGTTCAAGAGCAGCTACAGCACGAACGAGGAAGCTCAGTGCGTCGAGGTCGCCGAGACGCCCGGCGTCGTCCACGTGCGTGACTCCAAGGACAAGGGCGGCCCGCAGTTGGCGTTCGAGCCGACCGCGTGGCAGGCGTTCGTGGCGTTCGCCGCAGCCGCCGAGGTCTGATTCGGCGTCGGCGTTCCGTCGGGAGATGACGGCCAATCGGCGGACGGGCGGGTGGAATGCGGGTGTCGTCGGGCCGGTGTCGGGTGGGGGCTGCTACCAACGGTCCCATGTCCCATCACCTCAGCGGCCCCAACCTCCGCTCGCCCCGAGGCGACTCGCGGCTCGACCTGACCGACGTGTTCGCCTTCCCGGCCGCCGATGCGCCCGGCCGGACCGTCCTGATCATGAACGCGAACCCCTACGCCCCCACCCAGGCGGCCGAGTTCCACCCCGACGCCGTGTACCGCATCAACATCGACACCGACGGGGACCACCGCGCCGACGTCGCCTACTCCTTCACCTTCTCCGCCCCCACCCACACCGGTGCCCAGACCGTCACCGTCCACCGGGCGACCGGCGCCGCCGCGCAGAAGCACGAGCCCACCGGGGACGTCCTGTTCTCCGAAGCCCCGGTCGCCTTCGGGGACGCGCCCGACGTCATCGAGGCGAACGGCCGCAAGCTCTCCGTCGGCCTGCGCAGCGATCCCTTCTTCGCCGACCTCGAAGGGATCGTCAACGACTTCACCTGGACCGGCAAGGACGCCATGGCCGACGCCAACGTCTTCGGCATCGCCCTCGAAGTCCCCGACACCGACCTCGGCCCCGACCCGACGATCGGCGTCTGGGCCCGGGTCAGCCTCCGCCAGGACGGCCGGCTCGTCTCCGTCGACCGTGGCGCGCACCCCTCCCTCACCGCCTACTTCAACAAGGAGGAGGTGAAGGACGCGTACAACGCGGGTGAGCCGGCCGACGACTGGGACACCTACCGCGAGGCCTGGACGGCCGTCCTCCAGCACACCGGGGACTACACCACCGCCGCCGCCACCGAGACCTTGAAGCTCGTCCTCCCGGACATCCTCCGCTACGACCGCTCCCGCCCCGCCGCCTACCCCAACGGCCGCACCCTCGTCGACGACGTGACCTCGGCCCGCCTCACCATGGTCTCCGGCGGCAAGATCACCAGCGACCACATCCCCCCGCACACCGACGTCCTCCCCGTCTTCCCCCACCTCGGCCACCCGCACCCCGTCAAGTAGCGAGTCAAGTGGCCGGACGACAAAGCGGCGGTCAAGAATCCTTGACCGCCGCTTCGCACTTCCCGCTGTGATCACGTGTCAGGCTGTGCGCCCCCGCCCGGCAATGAGGAGGTCCGGTGAACCGCGCGCGCCCACTGATCGAGGACTTCCCCGCCCACCCGGACGGCGACCCGGCCGGCGCCCTCGCCCGCGCCGTCCGCGAGCGCCGCACCGCCCTCGGCCTCTCCATCGCGGACCTCGCCAAGCGCGCCGACCTCACCGACGCCCAGATCCGCGCCATCGAAGCCGGCCACGCCGCCCCCACCCTCCCCCTCCTCACCGCCCTCTCCCGGGCGCTGAACGTGGAGTCGTGAGGGGCTCAGGACGGGCAGGGCCCCTGCGGCTGGTGCATGTCCGCTCCCACCGTCAGCGACGTTCGATGACGCTCTTCTCCCAATCCGAGAGATCGTCGGCGAATCGGCGCCGATCGGCCCAGGTCCCTTCGGGTAGGGACACCCGCAGGACCAGTTGCCGCCCGAACCGCGTGGGCGAGAGGTCGACCTCACCCCGTGCCACCAGGTCCACGAAATCCAGGACCCGATGGGCGGGGACGCCGTCGAACACGTAGTCCTCGTAGAGAACTCTGGCTTCGCCGAGGTCTTCCCTCAACATCACCAGATACTCGTGCCCGGACAGGGCCTCCAGATGGAGGTCGACCAGCCTCGGCTCGGCCGCGACCTCGACCGCCTCGATCCCGGCGAACCGCCCGGACCGATGGGCCGCCGCCACGAGATCCTCCACCGAGCACCCCGGGGGCAATTCTTCCCGTCCCACCCAACCCACCTCCCATCCCAGGCTATCGACCCGCTGTGTGTTCGGGAGCCGGACCGGTTGCGTCCCGGTCGACATCCGGGAGGGGCCGGACCACGCAGAGTGGCCCGCCGAAAGGACGGCGGGCCACTCGAACGCTAGCTAGACATCTTCTTTTCTACTTGCCGATGATCTGCTCCCAAAGCGGCGTCTCGTGAGACAGCGGCCGGAACGCCCGCCACTGCTCTCCATCGATATCGAACTCCAAGACCCGTTCCCGGAAGATCCATTTCCCGGTGGTCCTGACGCTGGCATCCCCCAGTGCGATTGACAGCACTGCGGAGACCGCCGACTCGGCCGGCATTTCCTCGAACGAGAAGCCGTCGCAGAAGAACCCGTAACGGGACCAGTCCCCTACGGGGCGCAGGTCGATGTCCAAGGCGCCACCGAGGCGCACGGTGACCATCGGATCATCCTGATCGATGTCGACCGAGATCGGCAGGAAGTCGGAAATCACTTCCCGGGACGATCCGGCGGCCGAGATCCTCGCGGCCATCTCCTCGATTTCCAATGCGACCCCTCATCGATATGCCCGACTCTGTCGTTCCTTGCAGTTACCAGTGGTGCTTGAACGCGTGCTTCCCGATGCGGGGGCCCCAGAGGGCGTCGATCTTCCGCAGCTTGGGGATGGGCGTCTTGATCCTGAAGACGGCTCGATAGACCTTGTCGCCATCACGCTTGTGGACCGACCAACCGGCGGCCCACCTGGTGTCCTTGTTTCCACTATTGTACCGACCGGCCTTGCCGGGCTCCCTGAGGCCGAGCTTCTGCTCGCCCTTCTTGAAGGCAGTCATACTCACGTTGCCGAATCTCTCCGACCTTCCTCCGAAGGTCTTGCTGAGAAACAGCTTCTCGGTGTATTTGACCTTCGCCTTGGTGGCCGCCCAGGCAGCAGCCTTAGCCACCTTGCGCGTTGCGGAAACGGCCTTGACGGCTGCGAATGCAGCCCCCGCCGCGGCGCCTGCTCCGACGACCTGCGCCACTGCCACGACCGCCATCTCGGCAGCCTTGGCCGTGTTCCCGGTGGCCGCGTAGGAGACCGAGGAGACCACGGCCGCTATGGTGCCGATCGGGCCGGGGATGTAGGCGGCCACTTCGGCGACCTTGGCGACGACCTCGACCGTCTTCTTCAGGAAGCTCTTGATGCCCCAGTTGCCGTCGAGGTCGGTGCAGTTGATCGGGTCGCCGGTGCAGTAGTCGTACGGGCTGGCGTTGCCGCCGGGCACCGGGTCGATCTGGAGGAAGCGGCCGAGGGTCGGGCTGTAGAGGCGGGCACCCATGAGGATGTCGCCGTCCTGGGCCTCGGCGGAGCGCTGCTTGCCGCCGAGCCAGCCGTAGCGGGCGTTGGCCTGGCCGTCCTGCGGGATGCCGAACTCGTCGAAGTCGAGCACCACCGGCTTGGTGAGCGCGGTGTCGGTGGTGACGACGACCGAGCCGAACAGGTTGGTCAGTTGGAGCTGGACGTCACCGGTCTTGCCGGTGGTGGCGACCAGGTCGGTGTCCGGGCCCGAGACGTTGCGGGTCAGGGTGCCCTGGGCGGTGTCCTCGACGGTCCAGCGGACCTCGTCCGAGTCGTCGCCGTAGTGGTTCAGCTTCGACGTGGCGTTGGCCCAGGTTCCGTCGGCCTGCTTCTTGCTGGTGGTGAACCCGGTGAGGCGGTGGGCGGCGTCGACGGCCCACTCCTGCTTGGTGTCCCCCTTCTCCTGGGCGGCGACGCGGTCGTTCGCCCAGTAGGTGTTGGTCGCGCCGGTGGCCGTCTTCACGGTGCGCCCGAAGGCGTCGTAGACGAAGCCGGCGTCGGTGAGCCGGTCGGCGCTGTCGTAGGTG
The DNA here is from genome assembly GCF_042720685.1 of Kitasatospora sp. NPDC058492. Classification (NCBI taxonomy): domain Bacteria; kingdom Bacillati; phylum Actinomycetota; class Actinomycetes; order Kitasatosporales; family Streptomycetaceae; genus Kitasatospora; species Kitasatospora sp. NPDC058492. The sequence goes on along the minus strand of NZ_JBHXMU010000052.1, from coordinate 18,089 downwards.
TGGTTCTCCGCCGTGGCCCCGGCCGTGCTGCACTCGCCGGCCGCCCCGCGCGGGGAGGTCTGCTTGGACAGGCGGTTGGAGTGGGCGTCGAAGGCGTACTGCCGGGTGACGCAGCCGGCCGCGACCGTGGTCTGTTCGGCCTTCACCAGCCGGCCGAGCCGGTCGTACTGGTAGGAGCGGGTGGCGGTGGAGCTGGTGTCCTTGGCCACCTGGCCCTGGGTGGAGATGTCCGAGGTCTGGGCCCAGACCACGGTGTTGTCGGAACTGCGGGTGTAAGTACGGCCGGTGGCCACACCCACGGCGTTGAAAGTGTCCTTGCGGACGATGCCGCCGGGGTAGGTCTGCTCGACGAGCTGACCGCTCGTGCCGTACTTGGCGGTGAACTCGCCCGCCACGCTGTCCGTGACGGAGGTGAGGAATCCGCGCGGCTCCTTCGCGCGGTCGTAGGTGTAGCTGGTGGACCCGGTCGGGTCGCTCAGCTTCACCGGCTTGCCGAACTTGTCGAACTCCGAGGTGGTGGTGGCGCCGTCGGCGTCCGTGTAGGAGATCAGTCGGCCCAGCTGGTCCATGACCCTGGTCAGGGACTTGCCGCTGGAGGTGGTCTTCACCGCGTCGCCGGTGGCCGGGTCGTATTCGACGGTGACCTTCGGCAGCGGCTTGCCCTCGTCCGAGGTGATCTCGGTCGAGACGACCCGGTCCAGCCCGTCGTGGACGGTGACGGTCTTTCGGCTCTTGCCCGCGTTGGTCTCGGTGGTCTCCTCGGGCTCGTTGAACGCCGAGTAGCGGGTGACCCGCTTGACCGGCAGGGTGGTCGGCATCCGCGTGTCGTCGGATCCGGTGATCGCGCCACCCGGCATCGTGACGCAGGGCAGGCCCGCCCACTCGGGACGGTTGGCGCACGCGGCGTCGTCCGGGTTGGCTCCGGCGGCGTAGAACACCGACTTCACCGTTCCGGCGTCGGCACCGTTCGAGCCGGGCTTGCGGGACTCCAGCGCGCGTCCGGAGGCGTTGTACTTCACCGTCGAGGTGGGCTTGGTGCCGAGGGCGTCGGTGGTGACCGCGGTGGGCAGCTTGAGCGTCCAGCCGGAGGTGCCGCCGATCGGCGTGTCGTAGCCGGTCTTGGTGACGCGCAGCTCGACGTCGTCGGCGTAGCCGTCGATGCGGGCGCCGTCGGTGGCAGTGGTGACCAGGTGGTAGGCCTGGCCGTCGGGCTTCCCTTCGTCGTAGGTGTTGGTGTTGTGGTCGCGGGCGACGACCGAAGTCCCGGCGGCCAGGGTCGGGTTGACCGTCGCCTTGGTGAGGGTGACGGTGTCGATGCCGGTGTGGAACCGCTCGCCGCCGCTGGCCGCGTTGGTGTCGACAACGGTGAGCTTCAGCTCGTGGTCGCCGCGCGTCAGCTTCACGGGTGCGCCGGTGGTGTACGGGGCCACCGCAGCGCTGGCGCTGTAGGTGTCGATCCGCTGGCCGACGTCCTTGCCGTCGATCGCCCACTGGATGACGCCGTGGTCGCTGTTCTTGGTCAGCTGGCCGGAGAGGACGTACTCGCCCTCCTCGGGAACGGTGACGCGCATCGCGTCGAACGCGCCCGCCGTCGTGCCGCGAATGCTCAGGTGAGCGCCGCCGGACCAGGTGACGCCGCAGCAGTCGTTGTCGATCTGGACCTTGGTGTTGGTCCCGAGCTGCGGCAGCTTCTCGGCCTCGGCCGTGACGACGACCGGGTTGGTCTGGCCGTTGACCTGCTCGGCGAGCGACGCGCGGTAAACCGGACCGAGCGTCTCCGCCACGTCCAGGCCGTCTGCCGTGAAGACGGTGCGGGAGTCCAGCAGGCGTGCCCGGGTCGCGGAGTCGGCCGTGGTGAGGTTCAGTTCGGCTGCGATCTTGTCCGCGTCCGGGTGCGTGCCGAGCGCGATGGAGCGGTTGGTGGCCTCCAGGGCGCGGACGACGTGGCCGTAGCGGTCGTACTCCTTGGTGTCGATGTCACCGCCCGGGGTGACCGACGGTGTCGCGGTGTTGACCTCGCTGCCGGAGGCGTTGAGGTAGTGGACACCGGCCGGCTTGTAGCCGTCCGGGCCGGGCTTCGCCGCCGAGGCGGTGTTGGTGCCGGGGTCGTCCTCGGGGCCGAACACGCCGGTGGCGTCGGTCGGCGCATCGGTCTGCGCCCACTTGGCCACGTCCGCACCGGACAGGTCGTACGGGCCGCCCGCGCCGCGGGTCAGCGGCACCTCGTACACGACGTTGGTCGCGATCTCGCCGTTGACCTGGTCCTTGCTGCCCGGCGCGAGCGTGCCGCGGCGGACCTTGAGGAGACGGCCCGGGTCCTGATCGGCTGAGGCCTTGCCGTAGTCGAAGTTCCACGGCAGCTCACCGGCAGCGCCGATCCGGGTGACCCGGCCGGCGTCGTCGTAGCTGTACGCGGTCTTCAGCGGGGTGGCCAGACGCGGGTCCCACACCTGAGCCAGGCGGCCACGGTCGTCGTACACGTAGTGCACGACCTCGACGGCCTCCTGCTTGGAGGTGGCGGGGTTCCACGACCAGACCTTCACGCCCCGCACCCGGTCCAGGTAGTCACCCGGGGCCGAAGAAGTGGCGGTGGTGGCCTTCGCGTAGTCGTACTCCATCACCTCGCAGCCGCGCGGCAGCGGGTCGACGGTGCAGCCGTTGACGTCGTCGACGCCCGGCTCGACGGCCGGGATGATGCGCTTGACCAGCGAGCGGCCGTCAGTGGTGTCGTACTGGTAGCGGGTGGTCGACGCGGCTTCCGCCCCCGTCTCGCTGACCACCTGGTAGATGTTCGAACCGGCCTGGCGGGCGAAGACGGTCTTCGAGCCGTCCAGCTCGCTCAGCTCGTAGGTGGTGCCGGAGGTCTGGACGTCCCAGACCTGGTTCGGCCCGGCCCAGCAGACCCAGATCGACGCACCCTTGTCGGCGTCGAGGCACTGGCCCGAGTGGCGGTTCATGACCGTGCCGTCGGTACGCACCTCCCACTGCTGGTTGTCACCGCCGTTGCAGCCCCACAGGGTGAGCGGGGTGGCGTTGCCGGTCTGGCCCCAGGGGTTGTCCAGGCAGTAGCCGAGCAGGCGCAGGGTCAGGTCGTCGCCGCGGGTCCACTGCTGGTTCGACGCACCGGTACAGGCGGCCGGCTGGAGCCTGGCGCCGTTGCCGGCCGAGCCGTTCGGCACCTCCAGGCACTGCCCGGACGAGGACAGCAGCATCGAACCCGACTTCGCGGGTACGGCCTTGAGGGTCATCGACTCGGCGCCGGGCTCGGGGAAGAAGGTCCCGTCGGTGCCCTTGGCGAAGGTCAGCGAGCTGTCGTCGTTGCCCTTGATCTCGACCAGGTCGGACTGCGGGAACGACAGCGCCCGGTAGTCCGAGCCGGTGCCCGCGTTCGGGCCGCCGGACCACTGCGGGCCGAACGGGGCGACGATCTCCTTCAGCGACAGGTCGTCGAAGAAGACCTCCTTGCCGCTGTCGGCGGTGTTGCCGTTGTAGAGGCGGAACCAGGCCTCGGTGGCGTCCTTGGGCACCGTCAGGTCCAGCGTCAGCTGCTGCCAGCCGTCGGTGAACGACGCCTTCGGAGAAGCGGTCTCGCCGTAGCCGGCCGGGGTGCGGTAGACGCCGACCATCCGCAGGCCGCGATTGGCCAGCGGGTTGTCCAGGCCGGTCGCGCCGGGGACGTAGATCCAGCCGGTGAGGCGGTAGGTCTTGCCGGGCTGCATGCCCTGGCCGAGCGTGTACTCGGGGCCGAGCGCGGCGAAGGAGCCCCAGCCGGAGCCGGCCGGGACGACCAGGAGCGAGTCGGGCGAGTTGTCGTGGCCGCGGACCGTGGAGCGGGACAGCGTCGCCTGGCCGGCGGTGAAGCCGGTCAGGTCGGTGCCGACCTGGCGCTGGTTCAGCGTGAGGCGCTCGCCCTGGGGCTGCCAGCCGCGGCCGGTGTCCCGAGAGGAGGTGGTGCGGGCCACCGACATGGCGAACTCGTTGGCGTCGGTGACGTCGGTCGAGTAGTCACCGGTGAGCAGGTTGACCGAGCCGGGACCGATGCCGGTGCCGGCTGCGCCGTCGGCGTTGCGGTCGACCGTGATGGTGTTCCAGACGGTGGCGTAGCCGTTGCCGGAGCCGTCCTCGGGGAAGAGGAGGGCGCGGACCTGGACGACGCCGCCGACCTGGCCGAGCGTGTCGAGGACGCTCCAGTTGGCGTGCGGGCCGAGGTCCGCGAGCCGCGGCTTGTCCTCGGTGACCGCGGTGTTGTCCGCCTTGGTCAGGTTGGTGCGCGGGACGTTGTACTCCGCGGCGCCGGGGCCACGGCGGTACTGGTAGACGACGCGCTGGAATTGCGCCTGCGCGTCGACCGCGAGCTTGACGCGCTTCGCGGACTGGGTGCCGTTGACCGGCGAGCTCATGCCCGCCTGGCCGACCTGGAAGGTGTACGTCGCGGGCGGGGACAGGTTGCCCGCGCGGTCCTTGGACTGCACGCTGAGCACGCGCCGGCCCTCGGTGGTCGGCGTGATCGACGTGGTCAGCGCGCCGGTCGCGGCGACCGTCACCGGGGTGCCGCCGTCCAGGGTGTAGACGTAGGCGGCGGTGTCGTCGGTGCCGGGGGCAGGGGAGAAGGTGAACGACCCGGCCTGGTTGGCGGTGCCGTGCCACAGCCCGTCCGCCGGGTATTCCGCCGAACTCACGAACGGCGTACCGGGCTTGACGGTGTCGGCGATGACGTTGGTGCCGACCCAGCCGGAACGGGACTTGCCGTCGTCGAGCATGGCCCAGATCGAGTACTGCACGCCCTCGTCGAGCTTGGCGATGCCGTAGTCGGAGGGGCGGACGGTCGCGATCGCACCGTTCGGGGTGTCCCGGACGATGCTGCCGAGGAACGTGCCGCCGCGCCACAGGTCCAGGTAGACCTTCAGCGGGTCGCCGTCGGGGTCGGCCGCCTGCACCTGGAAGCGCGGGTTCGCGTCCGAGGTGTAGCGGGGGTTGCCCTGCTGCGAGGGCTGCACCTCCACCGTCGCCGGGGTGGCCGGGACGGTGTTGTAGGTGATCGAGAGGTACGGAGGCCAGTAGCCCTCGGCGGAGCTGAACTTCTTCCAGGACAGGTTGCTCGACTCGTCGGCCGCCTTGAGGGCGAACCCGTAGTCGTTGTAGCCGAACCCGGCGAAGTACCGGATCATCTCGGTGACGTCGGCCTTGGCCCAGAACGTGCCGTCCGGGGCGTAGCAGTCGTGGTTGTCACCGTCGTTCGCCACGTCGTACGTGTCGTTCGAGGTGGCCCACTTCTTCTCCATCGCGGGCTGGTTGCCCCAACGGGTCCACCAGGCCGCGCCGGGCGCGTTCCAGACCTCCCACTGCTTCGGGACGCAGGACGAGGAGTGGTAGTTGGCGAGGTTGAGCGTGGCGCCCAGGATCTGCTTGCCGTTGAACGACCCGCCCGGGACGGTGAGGAACGACCGGGCCACGACCTTGCCGTCGTAGCTGCCCAGCTTGAGGTCCGTCGACGCAGAGGCGTCGATGTTCTCGTTGGTCTGGACGTAGGTGTCGAACGTGGTGTCGACGTCCACCACCGGGTCGATGGTGACCGGGAACTGGGTCTTCGGGTCGGCGAGGAAGGCGGCGTCCGGGGTGAACACCAGCTCGGTGTCCGCGCCCTGGCCGCGCACCTCCATCGTCACCGGGCCGCGGTTCAGGTGCTCCTGCGAGGCCGGGTCGATCGCGGCGTCCCACATGACGGGGGCCGGGATCTTGACCGCGCTCTTGCCGGTCGCCTTGTCGAGCAGCTGGATCGAACCGTCCTGCTGCGGCGAGACGGTGAGCCCGGTGGTGTCCAGCGGGATCGTCATCGTGCCGGTCTGGGCGATGGCGGAGCGGTCCTTGACGATCAGGAACTGCTCGAAGCCGGTCCGGGTGGCCTCCAGCACCAGGTCGACGCCAGGGCGGGCGTTGACGTAAGTCGCCTTGTTGCCCTCCAGCTTGGGCTTGGGCAGCTTGCCCAGCCAGCCGAACTTGACCTGCTGCTCACCGGAGCCGATCTTGACCAGCTCGCGCTCGGCGGGGACCGGGGCGGCCGGGGTGGACTGCGGGTCGGCGGCCGGGGCGGCGGCGCGGGCACCGCTGCGGGAGGCCCGGTTCGCGTCGGCCGAAGCCGAAGCCGAAGCCGAAGCCGAAGCCGAAGCCGAGGTCGAAGCCGAAGCCGAAGCCGAAGCCGAGGCGGACGGAGACGACGACGGGGACGACGACGGGGACGACGACGGGGACGCGGAAGCGGGGGCCGTCGGTATCGCACTGGGCGACGTCGCCGGCGCAGTGGCCGGCGCAGTGGTGGCCGCGGCGCTCGGAGCCGTGGCCGGAGCAGTGCTCGGTGCGGCCGTCGGTATCGCGGTGCCCGGCAGGCTGTCGCCGACCGTCACCCCGGCGTCGCCGCCCTCGAAGACCACCCCGCCCGGGTGCGCCTTCGGCGCCACCTTGCCGTCCGGGGTCTGCACCAGCGTGGTGTCGACGGGCACCCAGGCCTCGCCGACCTTCATCCGGATCGGCCCGGTGGAGCGGTCGGAGGTCAGCGTGCCGTCCGGGTTCGCCCACAGGGTGGTGAACTCCGTCCGGGCGTTGGTGACCTCGATCCGCCGCTTCTGCAGCCGGGCCGAGAGCAGCGCCGAAGCCTCGTCAGGTGCCTCGGTGGCCGGAGCGGCGGGCGGAGTGGCGGGTGAGGGTGCGGCGGTGGCCGGAGCGGCCGTCACCGCGTCCACCACCACACCGGCCTGCACCAGCAGGCCGAGCGTCAGGAGCGCTGATACGGGGCGCATCCGACGCGTAGAGAAGGCCCCGCCCGCAAAAGCGGACGAGGCCCGAGACCGTCGTTTCATCAAAGACTCTCTCAAGAGATATGCATTGTTTTGAATGGCTCGATCGAAGCCGAAGCACAATCTCTCACCCCCAGCTGACTCCCAGCGACCAATCAGGATGACGATTGCGTAACAGATCGCCTACGCTGAGGAGTCGTGAGAAATGGAGTCATTTCGATGACATCACCCCAGGTGGGCGAGGTGTCCGAGATGCGAAGAGGGACCCCGATCGCGTGCGCGAAAGGGCCCGGATGGTCGTGAATTAAGAATTGATGTGCCGTCAATTACCGTGCGGGCTTTCCGTCGCAAACCGCCGACGGCGGGACACCCGAAGGTGCCCCGCCGTCAGCGCCGTTCGCAGTGTGGAAGCCGAACGGCGGTGCCGTCAGGCGGTGCTGCGGCCCGCCCGGCGGCGGCGCAGCAGCGCGGTGCCGAGTCCGAGGGCGGCGAGGAGGGTGCCCGCCCCGGTGAGCAGGGCGGCGGTCGGGGTGGAGTCGCCGGCCGGCGCCGCGACGGGGGCCGTTCCCCGGTCGAAGCCGCCGAGCAGGTGCGCCTTGGCGTAGTCGGTGCCGGGCAGCTTGTCGGCGTACCGGTCGTGGACCACCTGCTGGTACTGGGCGAGGGTGATGCCCGCGTCGCCCACGGACCGGACCGCGTCCGGGTTGAGCGGCCGTACCTGGCCGTCGACCAGGGCGTACCAGGCCCGGATCTGCGGTTCCTCGAAGGCGACGGCGCCCCGGCCCAGTGCTGCCGCGGCGGCGGCGTGGTCGGTCTCGTCGCTGCCGGAGGCTATGTTGATCTCGGCCCAGGACCCGCTGTCGTGCGGGTCGGGGGCCGTCCACACCGAGGCCTTGCGGCCGTCGGCCGCGTCGGCCTCGGTCGCCATGAACGCGAACTTCGCGACCGGCGCCCCGGCGGAGGCCGCCGCGACGAAGTCCGGGTTGAGGTAGTACACGGGGACGGTGTCGCCGACCACCCGGGCCGGGGCGGCGGCCTGCGCCTGGCGGGCGTCGGAGGAGCCCTGGCCGGAGCCGTGGGCGAAGAACCCGCCGAGGGTCTGCACGACGGGGGCGGCCTTCGCCGCCGCGGCGGCCGCGGTGACGTCGGCCGCGGACGGGGCGGACGGGACGCCGACTGCCGTGGCCGGGGTGGCGGCGAGGGCGGGGGCGGCGGCGAGCAGTCCGCTGCCGGCGAGGGCGATGGCGGCGAGGGCGCGCGGGGCGCGGAAGTGCGTCATCGTGTCACGCCCCGATCCGGTACAGCGAGTCGTTCCAGTTGAACTGGCCGTTGTAGCCGGCGTAGTAGCTGTACGACGCCAGGTTGTAGCGGTTGCTGCTGGGCCACGGGTCGCCCCAGTAGATCGACTTGTTGCTCTGGTCGTAGCCGTAGATGACCTGGGCGTGCCCGCCGCCGGCCAGCCAGGAGATGCCGGTCTCGATCGGCCGGCCCGCGTTGATCTCGCTGACGATGGTGTTGAAGGACAGGGCGCCGGTCTCCTGACCGGGGGACACCCCGAGTGCGGAGAGTGCGTTCTGCACCCAGGAGAGCTGGCCGGGCTGGTTGGGGCACTGGTACGAGGTGTCCTGGCCGTAGGCGAGGTCGCAGAACGAGTTCTGGTCGGTGCCGTGGCCGAGGAAGGTGGCGATGGTGTTGCCGGAGGCGGCCCAGCACCACTGGTCCTGCTCCTGCGCCTGCATGGAGATGTTGAGCCGGGAACCGGCGGCGAAGGTCTGGGAACTGCCGGCGGCGGCCTGGGGGGAGGCCGCGGCGGTGCCGGCGCCGGTGGTCACGACGGCGGCCAGCACGCACAGCGCGGCCAGTGCGGCGCGCAGGGACGACCCACGGATGGGTCCGCTCATGGGGGAACTCCTTCGTGCGGGGGCACGGGCGGCTCCGTGTGCACCCGGCGCCGCCCTGGGGTGTGCCTTGTGTGGGGGTGTGCTGTGTGGGGGGTTGCCGCGCGGCCGACGCGGCGGGCCCGGACCGGGGTTGCTAGGAAGCGTAGGCAGCCCGCCGGGCCGCTCCCAGACCCCCCGGAGGGGAGCGGGCGGTGCTGTGAACGGGGCTGTGAAGAGGGGCGGTGCGGCGGAGGTGCTGCGCCGCAGACGGGTGGCCGGGAGCGGGGCTCCCGGATATGGACGCGGCCGGGGTAAGCCGGTAATTTCACAGCGCGCCGCGTCCCCCCGTACCGCGTCCCCCTCCCTCCGTACCGCCGCCGTCCGCACCCTTCGCCCCCCGCACCGCCGCCGTGTCCCCTCGGCCCCGCCGCCGCCGCGCGCCGGCCGGGCCAGTAGCCCCGGGAGCCCCGATGGCCAGTCGTCAGGAACCGCCGCCCGGTGCTGCCCCGGAGAGCGCCGCCGTGCTGGCCGCGCTGCGGAGCGGGCCCTTCGGCCTCGCGCTGCGCACCGCGATCGAGGCCCGCGGGCTGCCGCTGGAGCGGCTGCGCAGCCGGCTGGCCGAGCGCGGACTGCGGATCGCCGTCACGACCCTGAGCTACTGGCAGCGCGGGCTGCGCCGGCCGGAGCGCCCGGAGTCGTTACGGGTGGTGGCCGCGCTGGAGGAGATCCTCGGGCTGCCGGCGCACGCGCTCACCGCCCTGCTGGGTGCGCCGCGGCCGCGCGGCGGGGCGGACCGCGACGGCGGCGGGCCCCGCCCGTACCCGCAGATGGTGCGCACCCCCGGTGATCTGGGCGGGCTGCTCGCGGATCTGGACAGCCCGGCGGCCGGGAAGCTCCAGGTGGTCACCGAGTACGCGACGGTGACGGTCGGGCCGCGTCGTGAACTGGCGGCGCTCAGTTCGATGGTGGCGGTCCGGGCCCGTCAGGACGGGGTCGACCGGGCGCTGCTGATCTACGACTGCGACGAGGGGGTGGACGAGGGGGCCGTCGAGATCGTGGCGGGGGACAGCTGCCGGCTGGGCCGGGTGCGCCGGGATCCGGTGGCCCGGGTGGTGCTCGCGGAGCTGCTGTTCGACCGCTCGCTGCACTGCTCCGAGACCCAGGTGTTCTCCTTCGAGGTGCGCCCGCACAGCGCGGCCGAGTGCTGCCGCTACCGTGCGGCCTTCCGCTTCCCGGCGGACCACTACGTCCTGCGGGTGCGCTTCGATCCGGGCGAACTCCCGGTGCAGTGCCAGTGGTTCACGGCGAGTGACTCGGAGGGTCCGGACGACAGCCTGGCCGACCTCACCCTGGACAGCCACCACCTGGCGCACGTGGTGGCGACCGCGCTGGGGCCCGGGGTCGCGGGCATCCGCTGGGCGTGGGCCTGAGGCGTGGGCCTGAGGCGTGGGCCTGAGGCGTGGGCCTGAGGCGCGGCCCTGCGACCGGGGGTCAGGCCGGTTCGTGCGCGGTGCCGCCGACGAGGGCGCGGGCCTGCGGGGCGGTCATGGGGTGGGCGAAGAGGTAGCCCTGGCCGAGCGGGCAGCCCATGGCGGCGAGGAGGTCGCGCTGTTCGGGGTGTTCGATGCCTTCGGCGATGACCCGGACGCCGAGGGTGTCGGCGATGCGGGTGATGCCTTCGACGAGGGCGTACTGCTGCGGGGAGAGGCCGAGGCCGTCGATGAAGGACTTGTCGATCTTGAGGATGGAGATCGGGAACTCGCGCAGGTAGGAGAGCGAGGAGTAGCCGGTGCCGAAGTCGTCGATGGCGATGCCGACGCCGAGGTCGCCGAGGGTGGCCATGTCGGCGTGGACGCGGTCGTCGCGGCGCATCAGGACGGATTCGGTGAGTTCGAGGACGAGGGTGTGCGGGTCGATGCCGGAGCTGCGCAGGGCGCCGCGGACGACGTCGACGAAGCCGGCGTCGCGGAACTGGCGGGCGGAGACGTTGACGTTGACCCGCAGCGGGGGGAGGCCGGCGGCGGCGCGGTCGGCGGAGCTGGCGGCGTGCCAGGCGGCGGCCTCCTGGGCGGCGCGTTCCAGGACCCAGGCGCCGAGGGGGACGATCTGGCCGCTCTCCTCGGCGAGGGCGATGAACTCGTCGGGCAGCACCATGCCGCGCCGCTGGTGCGGCCAGCGGACGAGCGCCTCGAAGGCGACCAGGTCACCGGTGCGCAGGTCGACGATCGGCTGGTAGTACAGCTGGAAGGAGGATTCGGCGATCGCCGCGTCCAGGTTCTCGTTCAGCTCGTGCCGCTCCACCAGCCCGGTCTGGAGGGCGGGCTGGTAGTGGCGCCACTGGCGGCGGCCGGCCGCCTTGGCGGAGTAGAGCGCGAGGTCGGCGTGGGTGAGCAGTTCGGCCGCGTCCACGCTGTCCTCGGTGGTGGCGACGCCGATGCTGGCCGTCACCCGGACGGCGCCCGCGCTCAGCCTGAACGGTTCTGCGAACACCGTCAGCACGGTGTCCGCGATGGCGTCCACGTCGGCCGGGCGCAGCGCGTCCTCGACCAGGACGGCGAACTCGTCGCCGCCGAGCCGGGCGGCGGTGTCCGAGCTGCGCAGCGCGGTGGAGACCCGCAGCGAGACGGCGATCAGCAGTTCGTCGCCGACGGCGTGCCCCTGGGTGTCGTTGACCACCTTGAAGTCGTCGAGGTCGAGGAAGAGCACCCCGGTGACGGCGCCGCTGCGCTCGCCGCGGGACAGCGCGTGGCCGACCCGGTCCAGGAACAACACCCGGTTGGCGAGGCCGGTGAGGGAGTCGTGGAAGGCCCGGTGGGTGAGTTCGCGCTCCATCCGGCGCTGCTCGGTCACGTCGCGCAGGGTGAGCACCAGGCCGCCGACCGTCGGGTCGGCGCGCAGGTCGTTGAAGCGGACCTCGGCCTCGATCGGGGTCCGGTCCTGCCGCAGCAGCCGCCAGTGCTCACGGGGCTGTTCGCGCAGCGGTTCGCGTGTCGGCGAGTGCAGCGGTTCGCCCGTCGGCGAGTGCGGCGGCGAGTGCTCCGGCGCGTGCACCGGGGCGGCGTCCACCGGGCCGCGCATCCGGGCCAGCGCCTTGCCGACGGCCCGGCTGTCCTCGGGCGGGACGAGCTCGGTGAGCAGGGTGCCGTCCAGGCTGGGGTAGCCGAGGACCCGTTCGGCGGAGGAGGAGGCGTAGCGGACGCCGTCGTCGGCGTCCAGGATCAGGATGACGTCGCTGGCGTTCTGCACCAGGGTGCGGAAGTACAGCTCGCTGTTGCGGCGGTTGACCTCCTGGCTCAGCACGACCCGTTCGACGGCCAGCGCGGCCTGCGCGGCCAGGATCTCCAGCGAGCCCCACAGGCTGGTGAGCTCCTGCGCGGTGCCGGTGACGATGAGCGCGCCGATCAGCGGGTCGCCGGAGGGGCGCTCGTCGAGGGTGAGCGGGCACAGCAGGGCGGAGGGCATGCCGTCGAGGCGGGCGGCGAGGTCGCTGCCGATGTCCTCGACGGGCAGCAGCCGGGTCTCCCGGTAGGCGGCGAGGGCGAGCGCCTCGTCGGAGTCGGTGACGGGGCCGAGGTGGTGCTGGGCGGCGCCGCGTTCGGCGTGCCGCACGTGCAGGACGCCGGCCTCGGTGACGGCGAGCAGGGCGACGTGCCCGGGCTCGGTGGGCATCAGGGTGGAGGCGGTGGCCTGGACGGCGTCCGCGACCTCCTCGACGGTGACGGCCGCGGTGAGTCTGGCGCCGGCCTCGCGCAGGGCCCGCTCGCGGGCGATCGCCTGCCGGCGGGCGACCACGACGACCGCCAGCCGGGCCAGCACCAGCAGGTACAGGAGGGCGGAGAAGGCGCCGATCACGCCGGCGTTGCTGGTGTTGCCGTTCAGCGACTCGATGATCAGGATCGCCGGGGCGATCAGCGAGGCCAGGGTGAGCAGGGCGAGGCGACCGGCGCTCAGGTCGGGTTGCTGGGTGGGGACGGGTCTGGTCAGCTCGACCATGGACGGGTGCAGCGCGGCCGCGCCCCAGGCGGTGTAGAAGGCGGCCCAGCCGAAGTCGACGGGGGTGCCGATGTGCCAGTTGCCGTGCAGCTGGATCAGCCCGTACAGGGTGTCCGCGACCAGCATGCCGGCGGTGCCGACGGTGAGCAGTTGCAGCGCCCGGCTGGTGCCGCCGCGCGGGGTCAGCAGCCGCAGCAGCAGGGCGAGGACGACCACGTCGCCGAGCGGGTAGCCGATCGAGACGGCCTTCTGGAACCAGGAGAGGTCGGGGTTGCGGGCGTACGGGAGGATCAGGTAGATCCAGGCGAGCAGCGCCAGGCCCATGGTGAGGATCAGCGCGTCGAGCAGGCCGGCGCGGTCCTGACGGGCCGTGCGCCAGCGGATGAAGCCGAGCACGCCGGCCGCGTACAGCACGAACTCGGCCAGGTAGAAGCCGTCGGCGACGGACGGGAACGGGTTGTGGAGGTGCAGGAACTGGGTCTGGACGACCTGGACGACCTCGCCCGCGGTGAAGCTCAGGTTGGCGAGCGCCAGCACGTACCAGAACAGCGCGTGCGCGGGGCGGTTGAGGCGGACGCCGGCCACGATGGCCGCGCTGCTGCCGAGTCCGATGCCCGTCCACCAGATGATCCGCTGCGAGGGGTTGATGTAGTAGACGCCGGTGAACAGCACCATCCACAGCAGGTAACAGACCATCAGGCGTTGTCGCCGACGTGTCAACGGGGCTACCTCCTCCGCGTCGCCACCCGGCCGGTGGGACGGGGGAGTTCGGGCGAGGACGGGTCTCGGCGGTCGCGGGGTCGTCTCGTCCCGGGCTGACGGGCACACGGCAGCGTCGCGTCCGGTCGGGTTGCGATCGGACGTTCGTCCTGTGCCCTGAGTGCGTATAGTCGGAAATGTCGCACCTCCCAGGAAACTGCCGCCACAGCACGAGGTCAAGCCGGTGGACGACGCAGCAGACAGCGCACAGGGCGTACGAACGGATGTGAACTCCGGGCGTCACGCCGTGGTTCGCAACGACAGCGGTCAGTACGCGATCTGGCCCGGCGACTTGACCGTGCCGGGCGGCTGGCACCTGGTGTACGGGCCGGCCGGCCGCGACGACTGCCGGGCCCACGTGGCCCGCGAATGGCGCCCGCCCGGGCTCGGCTTCCCCGGGCTCGGCTCCCCCGGGGAGCGCGGCCGCGGGCGGGCCGCGGGCGGCGGCGGCACCGTGCACGGACTGCTGCGCTCCCGCGCCGCGCAGCACCCGGACGCGGTCGCCGTCGCCGCAGACGACGCCACGCTGAGCTACCGCGAGCTGGACCGGCGCAGCGACCGCCTGGCGCGGGCGCTGCGGGCCCGCGGGGTCGGCCCCGAGGAGGTGGTGCCGGTCTGCCTCGAACGCGGCGCGGGCCTGGTCGTCGCCTGGCTCGGCGTACTGAAGGCGGGCGCGGCGCTGCTGCCGCTGGACCCGGCGTACCCGGCGCGGCGCCTGGCCCGGCTGGTCGAGGACAGCGGGGCGCGGGTGGCGGTCACCGAGGGCGGGGCGCTGCCGGGCGTCGAGCCGCTGCCGGTGGACGGCGTGGACGGCGTGGACGGTGCGGGCGGGCCCGACGGCGCCGGTGAGCCCGACGGTGCCGGGCCCGACGACCTCGCCTACCTGATCTACACCTCCGGCACCACCGGCACCCCCAAGGGCGTCCCCGTCACCCACCGCGCCCTGGTGTTCACCCTCGACCGGGTCGTCCACGCCTACGGCCTCGCCCCCGGCGAACGCGTGCTGCAACTCGCCGCGCTCGGCTTCGACACCGCACTGGAGCAGGTCTTCGCGACCCTGCTCGCCGGGGCCACCCTCGTCCTCGGCGGCGGCCGCACCTGGGCGCCCACCGAACTCGTCCACCGGATGCGCGGACTCGGCCTCGCCGTCGCCGACCTCACCCCCGCCTACTGGCACCACGTGCTCACGCTGCTCCCGCCCGGCGGGCCCGGCCCGGAGGGGCTGCGGCTGGTCGTCGTCGGCGGGGACGTCGTGCACGCCGACGACTGCCGCAGCTGCCTGGACCGGCTGCCCGGCGTCCGGCTGGTCAACGCCTACGGGGTCACCGAGGCCGCCGTCACCTCCACGCTCTGCGAGGTCACCCCCGCCCTGCTGGACGCCGCCGGCCCGGGCGGCCCGGCCGCGCCGGTGCCGATCGGCCGCCCGCTGCCCGGCGTGCGGGTGCACGTCCTGGACGCCCGGCTGTCCCCCGTACGGCCCGGCGAGAAGGGCGAGATCCACCTCGGCGGGCCCGGCCTCGCCCGGGGCTACTGGCGCGCCCCCGCGGCGACCGCCGAGGCCTTCGTCCCCGACCCGTACGCGCCGGTGCCCGGCGAGCGGATGTACCGCACCGGCGACGCCGGGCGCTGGCGGGCCGACGGGCAGCTGGAGATCCTCGGCCGCTTCGACGACCAGGTGAAGGTGCTCGGCCACCGCGTCGACCCCGCCGAGATCGAGGCGGCCCTCGCCGCCCACCCCGACGTCCGGCAGGCCCGCGTCGCCGCCGACGGCGGCGACCCCGACGGGGGCCGCGCGCTCACCGCCTACTACACGCTCGCCGACCACGCCGACGCCGCGGCCGGTGCCGGGGCCCGCCGCGACCGGCTCCGTGCCTACCTGGCCGAACGGCTGCCGGAGTACATGCTCCCGGCCGCCTTCGTGGCGCTGGACCGCATGCCGCTCACCCCGGCCGGAAAGGTCGACCGCCGCCGGCTGCCGCACGCCGAGCCGCGCACCCCGGGACGGGCCGACGCGGGCGGCACCGGGGCGGCGGGCGGCGGGGGAGCCGTCGAGGACGTCATCGGGCAGCTGTGGGCCGAACTGCTCGGCGTCGAGGACGTCGGCCCCGCCGACGACTTCTTCGCGCTCGGCGGCAACTCGCTGCTGGCCATGGAGATGCTCGCCCGCGCCCGGATCATGCTCGGTCTCGACGTCACCCGCGTCCGCGCCCTCACCCGCGCCCTGCTGCGCGACGCCACCCTGCGCGCCTTCGCGGCCGCCGTCCAGGCCGCCCGCACCGCCCGCGCCGGTCCCAGCCCCAGCCCCGGCTCCGCCGAGACCGCCGTCGACTGGGCCGCCGAAGCCCGGCTCGCCCACCCCGTCCAGCAGTCCTGGAGCCCGGCGCCCAGCCGCGCCGAACCCGCCGAGATCCTGCTCACCGGCGCCACCGGCTTCTGCGGCGCCCACCTGCTGCACGCCCTGCTCGCCACCACCCGGGCCCGGATCCACTGCCTGGTCCGCGCCCCCGACGAGGAGCACGCGCTGGAACGCCTGCGCGCCGCCCAGCAGCGCTTCCTGCGGCACGACCTCACCGACACCCGGGTGGTGCCGTTGGTCGGGGACCTCGCCGCACCCAGGCTCGGGCTGACGCAACGTCAGTTCGAGGGGCTGGCAGGGACTTTGGACGCCGTCCACCACCTCGGCGGGCAGGTCAACTTCCTCTATCCGTACCACCAGCTGCGCGCGCCCAACGTCGGCGGCACCCGCGAGATCATCCGCCTCGCCGGGCTCAGCCGGGGCGTGCCCGTGCACTACCTGTCCACCCTCGCCGTGCTGGCCGGCTTCGGCGCGGCCGGCGTCCGCGAGGTCACCGAACGGACCCCGCTCGCCCACCCCGACCGGCTCGGCGTCGGCTACGTCGAGAGCAAGTGGGTCGCCGAACAACTGCTGCACGAGGCGGCCGCCGCCGGGCTCCCGGTCACCGTGCTGCGCACCAACGACGTCACCGGGGACCTCGCCACCGGCGTGATGAACACCGGCACCGAGATCTGCGCGCTCATCGCGTACCTGGCGGACAGCGGCACCTGCCCGGACGTGCTGCTGCCGCTCGACTTCGTCCCGGCCGACCGCTTCGCGCGCGCCGTCGCCCACATCGCCGCCCACGCCCCCGCCGACGGCGAGGTCTACCACCTCACCTCGCCGCGCCCCGCCGCCCTCGCCGACCTCGCCGAACGGCTTCGGGCCCGGGGCCACCCGATCGCCGAACTCCCGTACGGTGACTGGGTGCAGGGCCTGGTCCGGTTCGCCGCCGGGCACCCCGCCCACCCCGTCACGCCGTTCGTCCCGCTGTTCGTCGACCGCGCCCCCGGATCGGCGCTGTCGATCAGTGAGCTGTACTTCCGGCCCGTCTTCCCGCTGTTCGACCGCGCCAACACCGATGCCGCGCTCGCCGGCAGCGGGATCGACCTGCCCGCCGTCGACGCCGGCCTGCTCGACCACTACCTGGGGCGGCTGGCGGCGGAGGGCTTCCTCGGGCCGCCGGCATGAGCCCCTTCGACGGGCTGGACGTCCAACGGGGGCCCGGGGGCGGGCCGGTGGCGTTCGGCGCCGGCCTCGGCGCGTCGGACCTGCTGGCGGCGTACCGTCGGGGCCTGTTCCCGATGCCCGCGGCGGACGAGTACGCCGGCGCCTACAACGAGGCGCGCTACGAACAGGCCGTCGAGGCGGGCGAGGTGGTGCTGCTGCCCGGCGGGGACGACCCGTACGCGCTGGCCTGGTGGTCGCCCGACCCCCGGCCCGTCCTGCCGCCCGACGGCGTCCGGCTCGGCAGTCGCCTCGCCCGGCGGCTGCGCCACCGGCCGCAGTGGTGGACCAGCGCCGACCGGGCCTTCGGCGAGGTGCTGGCCCGCTGTGCCGAGGGCCGCCAACCAGCCTGGCTGACAGCGGAGTTACGGGCCGCACTGGAGCAGCTGCATGTGCTCGGGGCCGCCCACAGCGGCGAGGTGTGGGAGGGCGAGGAGCTGATCGGCGGGGTGTTCGGCGTCGCCGCCGGGCCCGTCCTCAGCCTCGACTCGATGTTCCACCGCCGCCCCGACGCCGCCCGTGTCGCCGTCGCCGACCTCGGGGCGCGCTTCGGCGCGGCCGGCGGGCGGCTGCTCGACGCCCAGTGGGACAGTCCGCACATCCGCAGCCTCGGCGCCGAGCCGGTGCCCCGCTCCCGGTACCTGGCCGAGCTGGCGGCGGACGCCGTGGTGGGCCCGCTGCCGGGAGCTCCGCTGCCCGTGGCCCGGCTGGTCTGACCTGCGTCTTTTACCCTGCTTGGCCTGTCTTCGACAAACTTATTCCCCGTCAGTAACATGACGCCGCGTGTTCAAAAGCTCCATGGGCAGGGCCGTCGGCCCCGCCCTCCTCACCCTCGCCCTCGCCGGGGTCGCCGCCTGCGGGCCGACCACCTCCGGCACTCCGCAGGCCGCCGCCGGCACCACCGAAGCGGCCGTCACTACCGGCACGACCACGACCACGACCACGACCACGACCACGGCCGCCGCCGGCGGCCAGGCCCCGACAGCCCCGGCCGCCGGCACCCCTCGCGCCCGGGCCGCCGCCGCCCCGACCACCGCGGCCGCCACCGCACGGCCGACCGATGCCGCCGGCGCCGCCGGTGCGCCGGTCACCGCGGCCCCGGCC
>NZ_JBHXMU010000051.1:4188-73235 GCF_042720685.1 Kitasatospora sp. NPDC058492 | reverse complement strand
AAACGCGCCCAACACCACAACTGGCCACCACCACAACCGGCAACAGTCACCGTCACCCAGCACGACACAACCTAAAGTCACTGGCATTGGGCCTAAGCTCCCCCCATGACTGCCGAGAACCCCGACACCCGGGCACGGATCCTCGCGGTGGCCCTGGAGGAGTTCGCCGCGCACGGCTACCACGCCACCTCGGTACGCGGGATCGCCGAGCGGGTGGACGTGACGAAGGCCGCGGTGCTGTACCACTTCCCCAGCAAGGCGGACATCCTCGGCGCGCTGATCGAACCGATGCTGGACGACCTGGACGCCGCGCTGGCGCCCACCGAGCCGCCGGATCCGGCCGCAGCCCGCTGGGCGGCGATCGAGGGACTGCTCGACGTCTGGCTGCGCCACCGCGACCTGCTGCGGATGAGCCTGTACGACGCGGCGCCGGGCCTCACGGGCCCGGGCTTCACACGGTTCCGCGACGGGATGCTGCGCGCGAACGTCCTGGTGGCAGGGCCCCACCCGGACTTCGTCGCCCGGGTGCGCGCCGCCCAGACGATCGCCATGCTCTCCGACCCGGTGATCCTGCTCGCCGACGCCCCGCCCGAGGACCTGCGCGCCTGCATCCTGGCCGGGGTGCACCGGCTGCTGGACGGCCCCGAACCCCCCGCCGCGGCCAGCCCCGGGCGCGGCGGCGCTGAACGGCGCGGCCGGCCGAGCGCGATGAGCCCGGCGATGGTCGACACCGCCCGGCGCCTGCACGCGGCCGGCCGCACCGCCGAGCAGATCGCGGCAGAGCTCGGAGTCTCCCGAGCGACGGTCTACCGCCACCTGCCGACGTAGCCGGAGACACGGGGGCGGCCGCCAGGCAGCGGCTAATAATGAGACTTCATTGAGACAGTGAAGGTCATCTCGGCGGTGACGCCGGTTGGACAGGCGCAGGGAGTCTCCACCCCGCCGGCGCCCCGGGTCTCGCGGTGCGTCACGCTCCCCTGACCTCCTCGATGCCCGATCGCGCGGCGGCGTCCTGCTGTTGACGGGGCAGCGCGGCGGGCCCGGCCCCGGAACGGGCGTCAGGAGCGCGGATGAGGCGCCGTACGAGCGGGTTGACGGGCAGGGTCGCGGCGAAGGCGGTGACGAGGAGAACAGTGAACAGCCGGTCACCGATGATGCCCAGATCGCGGCCCAGGGTCAGGATGAGGACCTCGCTGAGCCCCTTGGTGTTGAGCAGGACCGCCACCGTCGTGGCCTCGCCGCGCGACACGCCGATCAGCCGGGCACCCAGCCTGGCGCCGGCGAACTTGCCGCCCCAGGTGACGGCCAGGAACACCACCACCGCGACCAGGCTTCCGGAACCCAGCCCGCCGATGTCCACGGACAGCCCGGTGAGCGCGAAGAAGACCGGCACCAGCAGCGCCCCCGCGTGGCGCAGCGGCACCTCGACGGCGTGCCGCAGCTCCTCGGCGGCGTCGCGCGGCATGGCCAGCCCGAAGGCGAAGGCGCCGATCACGGCGTGCATGCCGAGCCACGAGGTGGTCCACGCGGACAGCAGGATCCCGCTGCCGAGGGTCAGCAGGACGAGCAGGGGATGCCCGTCGGCGCGGGCCGGCCGGCGCAGCAGGCGCCGCAGCAGCGGGCGGACCACGAAGGCCATCGCCGCCGCGTAGCAGGCGAGTTCGGCGAACGCGAGGAGGACGTGGTCCGAGCCGCCGCTCCGGGCCGCGGAGGCGACGCAGGCGACGCCGCACCACGCGGTGATCTCGGTGAGCGCCCCGCAGGCCGTGGCCATGGCCCCGGTGCGGGTCGTCTGCAACTGGTTCTCCCCCACGATGCGCGCGAGCACCGACAGCGCGCTGGCGGACAGCGCGATGCCCAGGAACACGGCCAGCAGCACGGGGGACGTCTCCGTACCGATGAGGTGGGGCCACCTGGCCGCGAGGACCGCCGCCAGGGCGACCGCGAGGGCGAAGGGCACGGCGACGGAGGCCGCGGTGACCGCCACCACGGTGCGGACCCGCCCGTTCAGCTGCTTCAGGTCGAGTTCCCAGCCGGCGGCGAACATGAAGAGCGCGATGCCCAGTTGGGCGATCACCGACAGGTGCTCGCGGACCTGGGGCGGGAAGAGGACGTGCGGGAGGTCGCCCGGCAGCAGCCCGAGGACGCTCGGCCCCAGGATCACCCCCACCGCGATCTCGCCGACCACCACCGGTTGGCGCAGTCGGGTACGCAGCGGCGACAGGACGAGTCCGATCAGCAGGATGGTCGCGATGTCGGCCAGCGCGGTCGAAGAGGAGCCTTCCATGGTCGTGCGCCTTCCTGGAAACGGGGACGTGCGCGGCCCGGTGACGCGGCCCCTGCATTATCGGGAAGGACCCGTTCGTCGACGTAGCGTTCCCCGCGTGTCGCGGTCGCGTGGCTCCTCCCCCCGCGCCCCGACCCGGACCTTCACGCCCCTACCAGACGGACCGGCGGACAGGGGCGCACAAAGGGCGCGCGGCGTAACGCTGTGCAAGCAAAAGATCGCGTTCCGATACTGACGATCGGAACGCGGAGGTACGGTGACGCCCAGATACACGTGTTGAGCACGTGGTGCACAGCAGGGGGCAGTGATGGCACGACGGAAGATCAAGCGGGGACCGACCGCGAGCTCCGCGATCGGGTGCGGCAAATCACCGAGGCGCTGGAAGGGTTCGGAGATGATGCAGAACGAGCTCGACGCGGCCAGCTGGCGCAAGAGCAGCTACAGCGGCACGAACGGCGGCGACTGCATCGAGGTGGCCCCCGGGTTCCCCGGCCGCGTCCCCGTGCGTGACTCCAAGGATCCCGGCGGTCCGGTCCTCGTCTTCCCGGCCGCCGCATGGCACATCTTCGTCGCGGCCCTCCAGAACGGGGAGTTCCCGGCATGAAGTTGGTCTGGCGCAAGAGCAGCTACAGCGGTCCGGACGGTGGCGACTGCGTCGAGGTCGCCTCCGGCCTCTCCGGCCGCGTGCCCGTGCGTGACTCCAAGGACCCCGACGGCCCGGTCCTTTCCTTCCCGGCCCCCGCATGGGGCGCCTTCGTCGCGGCTGTTCGCGAGGGCGAGTTCTCGGTTTAGCGCGCCCGGCCGGGCCGGTCACTCGTGGGGGCGGGCCAGCAGGGCTGCCGAGTTCGGGTCGCCGACGAAGGTCGCGGCCACTCCCTTGACCACGGCCAGTGCGGCCGGCAGTGCCGCCACGGCTGCCGCCTTGAACGCGCCGATCGACGTCAGGTCGAATCCGTCGGCCAGCAGCAGGCCGAGGAATGCCACGGCGTAGGTGGCGACGGTGCGTTCGGCCAGATCGATGATGAACTTCCGCATGGTCGGGACTCCTTCGCGGTGAAGGTGCAGAGGTACACGGGGGGCGCTCGGAATTGCCGTCCCTGGTGTACACGTTCACGCTGTCGAGTTCCGACGACGGGCTCGGCGACCAGTCCGGTGCCCCGCACACGCGTGGTGTGCGGGGCGCCGGGTTCCAGAGACCGCCCGGCTGTCACCCGTCGTGCAGGGCCCACTTGCTGCTGTCGACCTGCACCGTGCCGGGCAGCGCGATGAGTTCGGGTTTGAACAGCGGTGGCGCGCCCATCGCGGGCTCCCAGGTGGCCAGCTTCTCGTCCTGGGGGACTTCGATCCGCCGGTCCGCGGTGAGGTCGGCGACCACCTTGAGGAGCAGTCGCACGCCGAGCGGCGCCAGGTGGTCGCGCCACAGGCTCTGCGCGGTCGAGCCCGGGGGCACGAACAGGTGCTCCTGGGCGGCGAGCGGGCCCGCGTCGGTGCGTTCGGTGAGGTGGTAGACGCTTCCGCCGGTCACCTTGTCGCCGTCGCGGATCGTCCACCGGATGGCGTCCCGGCCGCGGTGCAGCGGCAGCAGGCTGGGGTGGTAGCCGATGGTGGCGACGGCGGCCCGGGCGCGGGTCTGGCGGCCGAGGAAGGCGTGCGAGTGGGCGGCGACGATGATGTCGACCCCGTCCGGGATGTGTCGCGCGCGCAGTTCGGCCGAGTCCGTCCACGGGACGTCCTTGTGGTACGCCCAGGAGCGCAGGCGGTCCCAGCACATCGCGTCGCCCTCGTCGGACTTCCCCTTGCGCAGCCGGGGGGCGGCCGCGCCGACGATCTTGTGCCCGTCGTCCAGCAGGGCTTCCGCGACCGCGACCGCGAATCCCCCTTGTCCTGACATGTAGATGTTCATCCGGATCAGTCGACCTCTTTCAGTCCGCGGTGGTCGGGCTGGAACCGCACCGGCATCGTGGAGAACCCGGTCAGGAAGTTGGACCGGATCCGTAGCGCCTCCTCGGTCTGCTCGAATCCGGTGGTGAAGTCCCGCAGGGCCGTGAGCAGTTCGGCGATCTCGACCTTGGCCAGGTACGAGCCGACGCAGAAGTGCGGGCCGTAGCCGAAGGCCAGGTGCTTGTTGGGGGTGCGGCCGAGGTCGAACTCCCCGGGCCGGGCGAAGACCCGTTCGTCGCGGTTGCCGGAGGCGTGCCAGAGCGTGACGATGTCGCCCGGGCGCAGTCGTACGCCGTGCAGTTCGGTCTCCCGTACGGCGCTGCGCCCGAAGTGCATCGTGGGCGAGGCCCAGCGCAGCACCTCGTCCACGGCGGTCTCGACGGCGACCTCGCCGTGTTTGAACCGCCGCCACTGCTCGGGTTGGGCCGCGAGGGTGTGGACGCAGTCGATCATCGTCAGTCGGCTGGTCTCGTCGCCGCCGATGATCAGGCTGTAGCAGTTGAGCACGACGTCCTCGTCGGAGAGCGGCACGCCGTCGATGGAGCTGGCGATCAGCATGCTGATCACGTCGTCGCCCGGGGACTCGCGCCGTTCCTCGACGACGTCCATGAAGTACATCAGGATCTCGTTGCGGGCCATCTCGGAGTCGACCTCGTCGACGTCCTCGTCCTCGGCCGACAGCGCGGTCTTGGTCAGGCTGAGCAGGTAGTCCCGGTCCTGTTCGGGCACGCCGAGCAGGTTCGAGATCGTGGTCATCGGGATCCGGCTGGCGATCTCCTCGGCGAACTCGCAGCCGCCGGACTCGACGGCCTCGCGGATCCACTGCCGGGTGTTGACGCGGACGGTCTGCGCGACCTCGTCGAGCACCCTCGGCGAGAGCACCCGCTGGAGGATCTTGCGCAGTTCGTGGTGCCGGGGCCCGTCGGTGACGGCCAGCATCCGGCCGGCCCCGGCGTCGCCGCCCTCCAGGAGCGTGACGAGCACGTTGCCGCGCTCGGAGGTGAAGTTCGCGTTGTCCCGGTAGGTGGCCATGATGTCGTCGTGGCGGGAGAGCACCCAGAATCCCCGGCGGCCGTCGACGGGCGGGTTCCAGTGCATCGGGGCGGTGTCCCGCAGGGTGCGCCAGAACCCGTCGAGGTCGTGGTCCGCGAAGGTGGCCGGGTCGCCCAGGTCCACGGTGTCCGGTGGCGGCGTGCTCATGGTCACCAGTCCGTGCGCCAGAACCGGCGCGGCTGGAACGGGTAGGTGGGCAGCGGCACCCGGTGGCTGGCCTGCCCCCGGTGCAGGGCGTCGAAGTCCACCTGCTGGCCGGTCACCCAGGCGGCGGCCAGTTCGGACAGCGCCCGCTCGTCCTGGCCGGACGGCACGATCCCGTTGTCGTTGCGGGAGAAGCGGGAGAAGGATCCGGGGTCGGTCTGCGGGGCGGCGGCGGTCGTGGTGGCGGGGCCGCGGGCGGCGTCGTCGGACAGCGCCGCGATCAGCTCCGCGCGGCTGCGGACCACGGCCGCCCACCGGCGGGCCATCACCTTGCGGCCGAGGTTGAGGCTGAAGCAGACGTCGTCCAGGCGCAGGTCGGGGTCGGCCTCCAGCCGCTCCTTGAGCCGCGTACGCTGCCGGGCCAGCGTGTCGTCGTCCAGGGCGGACAGGGTGGCCAGCCGCGGCCGGCCCTCGTCCTCGGGGGCGCGCCCGGCGGCCGTCGGCGCCTCCTCCAGCAGCAGGTGCGCGTTGTAGCCGCCGCCACCGATCGAGGTGATGCCCGCGCGGCGGATGCCGGCCTGCGGCTCCCAGGGCGCCCCTTCGATCTGCGGCACGAAGGGGGTGCTGGGGAAGTCGAGGTCCTGGTTGACCTCGGTGAGGTTGATCGTCGCCGGGAGCGTCTTGTGGTGCAGGGCCAGCGCGGCCTTGATCGCGCCGAAGCCGCCCGAGACCACGCCGCCGTGGCCGACGTTGCCCTTGACCCCGCCGATCGAGGTGGTCGCGGTCTGCTTCCCGAACGCCATGGTCGCCGCGTGCACTTCGAGCTCGTCGGTCATCGGCAGGCCGAGACCGTTGGCCTCGTACATGGACACGGTGTCCGGGGTGACGCCGCCGACCTCCATGGCGTTGGCGATGCAGGCGCTCAGCCGCTCGGGCTGGGCCAGGCCGTACGCCATCGCGCTGACGCCGTTGTTGTTGACGGCCGAGCCCTTGACCACGGCGTAGATGTGGTCGCGGTCGGCGACGGCGTGGCCCAGCGGCTTCAGCAGCACGGTGACGACGCCGCTGGACAGCGCGGTGCCGGTGCCGTTGGCGTCGAACGGGCGGCAGTGGCCGTCCTTCGACAGGATGCGGTTCTCCTCCCACAGGTGGCCGCGCGGGTGCGGCAGGCGGACCATCGCGCCGCCGGCGATCGCCAGGTCGGTCTGGCCGAGCAGCAGCGACTGACAGGCCAGGTGGACCGCGTAGTGGAAGCCCGCGCAGACGGCGGCGACGGTGACGGCCTCGCCGATGAGCCCCATGTAGTACAGCGCGTTGGAGGTCATGGTGTCCGGCGACCACGCCAGGCTGGCCTCGATCGCCTCGGGGCCGACCGACACCCGGTCCGGCGGGGAGCTGTAGAGCGCGGCGGTCTGCGGGTTGTTGGCGCCGTACATGCCGATCTCGGCCCGGAGCCGGTCCGGGTCGTAGCCGCCGTCCTCCAGCGTCTCCCAGGCGCTCTCCAGGAACAGCCGGTTCTCCGGGGTCATCGCGGCCGCCATCCGGTCGCTGATGCCGAACACCGACGGGTCGAACTTGTCGTACGTGTCGAGCACGCCGCAGGCCCGTACGTAGAACGGGCTGTGGATCAGGGTCTCGTCGACGTGGATGTCGTCCTTGGCCAGGAACGACACGGACTCCCGGCCGTGGACGAGGTTGTCCCAGAACTGTTCCTTGGTGCGGGCTCCGGGCGCCCGCAGGGACATGCCGATGACGGCCACGTCGCCCGGGTCGTAGTCCTGCTCGGGGTTGTCGGTCATGGGGAGGCTCCTGCTTCGTTTCGAGTGAGGGTGGCTCAGCAGACTCAGCGGCTCGTGGTTCAGCGGCCGGTGGCGCCGCCGCGGCCGCGCAGCGCGGCCCGGCGGGTGTTGGCGCGCGCGCGGGCGGACTGGACCGCCTCGGGGGTGGCGCCGCTCTCGTCGTCGAGCCAGCGGGCGAGGGAGGAGATGTCGCGGAAGCTGAAGAGGTCGGGCACCCGGACGCGGCGGTCGAAGCGCCGGGTCATCAGCCGGGCGAGGCGGATGAGCAGCAGGGAGTCCCCGCCGAGGTCGTAGAAGGCGGACTGCACGTCGATGCTCGACGGTTCGAGGTCGAGCAGCTGGCCCCAGATCTCCGACAGGGCGACCTCGGTCGGTGTGCCGGCGGCTGTCAGGGGCCCGCCGGTGTCGGCGGCCGGCGGCTCGGGCAGCGCGTTGCGGTCGAGCTTGCCGCCCGGCCCCAGCGGCAGGGCGGCGAGGAACACGAGCGTCGCGGGCACCATGTAGTCGGGCAGTTCGACGGCGAGCCTGCCGGTGACGGCGCTCTGGAGCGCGGCGTCCAGCCGGGGGCCGCCCTGCGGCGCGTCGTCGCCGGCGGGCACGACGTAGCCGACGAGCCGGTTGCCCCGGACGACGGCGGCGGCCTCCCGGACTTCGGGGCAGCCGGTGAGCCGGGCCTCGACCTCCTCCAGCTCGATGCGGTAGCCGCGCAGCTTGACCTGGTGGTCGGTGCGGCCGAGGAAGCGGAGTTCGCCGCCGTCGGTGAACTTGACGACGTCCCCGGTGCGGTACATGCGTTCGCCGTTGCGGAACGGGTCCGGCACGAAGCGTTCGGCCGTGGTGCGCGGCCGGTTGACGTAGCCGTGCGCGAGGCCGGCGCCGCCGAGGTAGAGCTCGCCGGGCTCGCCGGCCGGGAGCGGCTTCAGCTGCTCGTCGAGCACGTAGACCCGGTCGCTGGTCGTCGGCGGGCCGATCGTCGGTTCGTCGGTCCCGTCCTCGGGCACCGGCCCGAACGAGCAGAAGACCGTCCCTTCGGTGGGGCCGTAGGCGTTGAACACCCGGTCGGCGCTGGTCTCCCGGTAGGTGCGGTCCACCAGCTTGCGGCGCAGGGCCTCGCCGCCGAACACGACGGTGCGCACGTTCGGGGGCAGGGCTCCGGCGTCGAGCAGGCTGTTCATGACCGAGGGGACGACGTTCAGGTGGGTGATCCTGTCGGCGTACCGGCTCTCCGGCAGGTGCACGGCGCTCTCGACGAGCACGACGGCGCCGCCGCGGCACAGCGCGTTGAAGATCTCCATCACGGACAGGTCGAAGCAGACCGAGCTCGCCGCCGAGACTCCGCTCAGGTCGCAGCCGTCGAGCACCCGGTCCATCTCGGCGAGCATCGCCACGCAGCCGCTGTGCCGGACGGCCACGCCCTTGGGCCTGCCGGTGGAGCCCGAGGTGTAGATGACGTACGCGGTGTCGCCGGGCACGACCGCGGCGGGCTTCGCGCCGGGCTCGGTCGTCACGCTCTCCCCGAGCACGACCACGGTCGGTCCGGGCGGGCAACTGGCCCGGGACGCAGGCGTGGTGAGCAGCAGGCGGGTCCCGCTGTCCTGGACCATGAAGGTCAGCCGGTCGGCGGGGTAGTTCGGGTCCAGCGGCAGGTAGCAGGATCCGGCGCGCAGGGCCGCCAGGATGCCGACGAGCAGGTCGGGGGTGCGCTCGACGCAGATGCCGACCGGGATGCCGGGGCCCGCGCCGTCGGCGACCAGCCGTTCGGCCAACGCCCGGGAGCGCTCGTTCAGTTCGCCGTAGGTCAGGACGCCGGCGTCGGAGTAGACGGCGGTCGCGTCGGGGTTCTTGAGCGCCTGCTCGACGAACGCGGAGTGCAGGGTCTCGGTCACTGGTCCGTCTCCTCGGGGAGGCCGGTCGGCGCCAAGTCGCCGATGGCCCGGTCGGGTTGGGCGATCGCGTCGAAGAGCACGGTGCGGTACAGCGCGAGCAGTGCCGTCACGGTCTGCCTTTCCAGGTAGCTCGGTTTGAACTGGACGTGGCCGGCCACCTCGCCGTCGATGTCGGCCATCGAGATTTCGAGGTCGAACTTGGCGAGGTGCCTGCGCACCTGAAGCGGTTCGAGCGGCAGCGCGCCGTCGGGCGTGATGGTGTCGCCGATGCCGTGGAAGAGCTTGACGGACCGGGGGAACGCGTCCGAGGACAGCCAGTTGACGACCACGTCGAACCACGGGGAGCGGCCCTCGGCCCTCGGCGGCCGCAGCTGGGAGGCCAGCAGGTCGAGGGGGTAGTTCATGTGCTCCAGGAGGCCGAGCGAGAAGGCGTGGACCTCGCGCAGCAGTTCGCGGAAGCTGCGGTCACCGGCGGGGTTCGCCCGCACCAGCACGGTGTTGAGGTAGTAGCCGATGGCGGATTCCCAGCCGGGTTCGGCGCGTTGGGCGATGGCGGTGGCCAGCACGGCGTCCTCGGTGCCGACCGCGCGGTTGAGCGTGGCGAAGAACCCGGCCAGTACGACGGTGCTGATCGACACGCCTTCGCGCACCGCGAACTCCCGCAGCAGGCTGGTCTGTTCGGCGCTCCAGCGGAAGGCGAGGTCGCGGCCCTCGTAGGTGACGCCCGGCGGCCGCTCCTTGGTGGACAGGTCGAGGTGGGCGGGCGGGTCGGCCAGCTTCTGCGACCACCAGTCCAGGGCCGCGCCGGCCGCCGGGCCGGCCAGCCACTGCCGCTCCCACGCGACGAACTCCGTGTACGGGGCGACCGGCGCGCTGTCGGCGGGGTCGGCGCCCTCGTAGTACTCCTGGAGTTCGCGGATCATGACGTCGGCCGACGCCGCGTCCGACGCGATGTGGTGGACGAGCACCAGCAGGTAGTGGTCCGCCGGTCCGCGCGTCATGAGGACGATCCGCACCAGCGGCCCGTTGTCCAGGTCGAGCGGCTCGTGCCCGTAGCGGGCCAGTTCCTCGCGGGCCTGTTCGTCGTCCAGGTCGGTGCCGTCCGCCACGACGAACTCGTACACCGGCTCGTCCAGGATGACCTGGTAGGGGCTGCCGCCCGCCTCCACGAAGAGGGTGCGCAGGGCGGGGTGGCGCTCCATCACGGCCCGGACGGCGCGTTCCAGGGCCTTCTCGTCGACGGCGGTCCGGATCCGGGCGGTCACCATGAAGTTGTAGGGCACGGCGTCCGGCGCGACCATCTGCATGAACCACAGCGAGGCCTGGCCGTGCGAGGCCGGTGCCAGGGCGAGGCCGAGGCCGTCGGCGCGCAGCTGGTTCAGGGCCGGGGCGTCGGTGGCCTCCAGCAGTCCGCGCGCGTCCAGTTCGTCGACCAGCTCCTCGGCGTCCAGTTCGGACAGCTCGTCGAGGTACGTCCGGTCCGGCTCGGCCTCGGGGGCCGAGGAGGGGGCGGGAGCGGCTGCTGGTACGGGCTGGGCCGTCGCGGGCGCGGCCGGTCCGGCGGTGAGCCCGACGAAGTGGCCGACGACCTCGGAGATGGACCGGCCGTCCAGGAACACCACCGGCGACACCCGGTGCCCGAACAGCGACTGCAGCCTGTTGACGAGGCGGATCGCCAGCATCGAGTCGAGGCCGAAGTCGAGCATGCTGGCGTTCACGTCGAACCTGCTCACCGGCACGCCGAGCGCGTCGGCGAGCTCGGCGAGGACGACCTCCGCCACCGGCCGGATCTCCGCCGGCTGCTCCTCCGCCACCACACGGGCCACGGGCGCGGCCACGGTTTCGGCGGCCGGGGCCGTCGCGCGGGCGGGGCGGGGCTCGGTGTCGATCCAGTAGCGGTCCTTCTGCCACTGGACGAGCGGCGTCTCCACGACCTCGACGTCGTCGCCGAACAGCGGGTCGAAGGTCAGCGGCAGGCCCCTGACGTACAGCGACGCGGCGGCGCCCAACAGGCAGCGGACGTCGCTCTCGTCGCGCCGCAGGGAGTTGATCGCGTGCACCTGGGCGCCACGGGTCAGCGCGATCTCCTCGACCGCGCCGCGCAGCGTCTCGTGCGGGCCGATCTCGATGAAGGTGCCGACGCCCTGGTCGACCAGCGCGCCGATCGTCTCGGCGAACCGGACCTGGTTGCGCAGGTTGTGCACCCAGTAGTCGACGTCGGCGACCGGGTTGACCGTGTCGGCCAGTGCCGTGGAGTGGAAGTCGATGCCGGGTGTCAGCGGGGTGATGCCGTCGATGCCCGCGCGCAGCGGCTGGAGCAGCGGGTCCATGCCGGGGCTGTGCACCGGCCGTTCGACCCGGATCCGCCGGGTCGAGATGCCGTCCCGCTTGAGGTCGGCCTCCAGGGCGTCGACGGCTTCGGGCGAGCCGGAGACCGCCGCGCTGGTGGGGCTGTTGACCACGGCGACGGCCGCGTGCGCGGCGTAGGGGGCGAGCCGCGGCAGCAGCTCCGCCTCCGGCAGGTCGACGGAGATCATGGCGCCCGCGGCGGCCTTGCGCTCCAGCAGGTGCGACCGGGCGACCACCACGCGGGCGGCGTCCTCCAGCGACAGCGCGCCGGCCACGCAGGCGGCCGCGACCTCGCCCAGGCTGTGCCCGACGACGGCGGTCGGCTGGATGCCCAGTCCGAGCCAGACCTTCGCCAGCGAGACCTGGAGGGCGAACAGCACCGGCTGCTGGAAGTCCATCTCCTCGTACCTGGCCTCGTCGGCCGGGGCGGCGAGCTGGTCGAGCACCGAGCAGCCGCCGGCGGCGCGCACGGCGGTGTCGCAGGCGGTCATCCAGGTGCGGAAGCCGGCGTGCGAGCGCAGGAGTTCGCGGCCCATGCCGACCCACTGGGTGCCGCCGCCGGAGAACACCAGCGCGACCCGCCGGTCGACGTTGCCGGAGACCGTGCCCGTGACGACGTCGGGGTGCGGCTGGCCGGCGGCGACCCGGGCGAGGCCGTCCAGGACGTCCTGCCGGTTGCGGGCGAACAGGGCGATCCGGTGGTTGTGGTGGGTGCGTCTGGCGGCGAGCGTGTAGGCGAGGTCGGAGACCCGCAGGCCCGCGTCGCGTTCGACGTGGTTGGACAGTTCGCGGCAGGTGTCGGCCAGCGCGCCGGCCGTCCGGGCGGTGACGGGGACGAGGTGCACCTGCTCGTCGGCGGCGGCGGCGCTGCGGCCCGGTGTGACGTGCCGCCCGCGGTCGCCCGCGAGGAACGGGTGGGCCGCGACGGGGAGGCCGGCGGTGTACAGGGCGCCGAGCGAGCCGAGCAGGGTCGAGGCCTCGTCGGCGCCGCGGCGCAGCGAGGGCAGGGTGGTCGCCGTCAGGATCTCCGACACCGACTTGAGCAGGACGGGGTGCGGGCTGATCTCGATCACCGCGTCGATGTCGTGGTCGCGCAGGTTCGTCAGGGCGTCGACCACCCGGATCTCCCGGCGCAGGTTGTCCGCCCAGTAGTCCGGCCCGAGCTCGGCGCCGTCGACGCGTTCGCCGGTGACGGTCGAGATCATCGGGATGCGGGTGGTCCGCGGCCTGATGCCGTCGAGTTCGACCTTCAGCGGGGCGAGGACGTGGTCGACCAGCGGGGAGTGCGGGGCGTGGCCCATCCGGACCCGGTGGTTGGTGACGCCCTCCGCGGTCAGCCGCTGGACGAGGTCGTCGATCTCCTGCGGTGTGCCGGTGACCAGGGTGGAGTTCAGGCCGTTGTGGCCGGAGACGGTGAGCCGGCCGGTCAGGTACGGCCTGACCTCGTCGGCGGCGGTCATCACCACGATGCCCTCGCCGCGCCCCACGGCGAGTTGCTGGAGGAGCCGGCCGTGGTGGGCGGCCAGGCGGGAGGCGTCGTCGAAGTCGAGTGCGCCGGCGATGTGGGAGGCGGCGAACTCGCCGACGCTCTGCCCCACGACGACGTCCGGCTCCACCCCCAGCGAGCGCCAGGCTTCGGCCAGCGCGACCTGGAGGGAGAACAGCAGCGGCTGGAAGACGTCCATGTCGTCGATGCGGCCGTCCGGGGACATCAGCTGCTCGACGAGCGAGAAGCCCAGCAGTTCCCGCATCCGCCGGTCGGACTTCATCATGGACCGGCGGAACACGGGCATTCCGGCGAGCAGTTGCCGGCCCATGCCCACCCACTGCGAGCCGTTGCCCGAGAACAGGAAGGCCACCCGCGGCCTGCGTCCGGTCCGCTCCCCGACGCTCAGCCCGGCGGCCTTCGCCCCGCTGCCGAAGGCGTCCAGCTGGGAGCGGAGTTCGGGCATGTCGCGGGCGGTGGCCGCGAGCCGGAACGGGCCGTCGCCGGGCGTCCGGCGGCAGAGCTCGCGCAGGTCGCTCTCGTCGCGCAGCGCCCGGGCCCGCTCGGCCAGCGCCTCCCGGGAGTCCGCGGCCAGCAGGAGCAGCGAGCTCTCGGGGCGCGGCAGTTCCTCGACGGCGACGTGGCAGATCGCGCCGCCGAACCCGAACGAGCTGACGCCGCCCCGGCGGGCGTCGGAGCGTCGCGGCCACGGCGTCAGCCGGTCCTGGACGGTGAGGTTGTACTCGTCGAACATGATCTGCGGGTTCGGCGCGCTGTAGTGCAGGCTCGGCGGCAGCACGCCGTTGCGCATCGACATCGCGAGCTTGACCAGGCCGACGATGCCGGCGGCCGCCTCCAGGTGCCCGACGTTGGACTTGACGGACCCGAGCCGCAGCGGCTCCGTACGGCCGCCGCCGAGGACCGCGCCGATGGCGTTGGCCTCGATCGGGTCGCCGAGGGGTGTCGCGGAGCCGTGGCACTCGATGTAGTCCACGAGGTGCGGTGCGATGCCCGCCCGCTGGTACGCGGTGCGGAGCATCTTCTCCTGCGCCTGGGGGTTCGGCGCCGTCATGCCGTTGCTCAGACCGTCGTTGTTGGAGGAGCTGCCCTTGATCAGGCAGTACACCGGCAGGTCGCGCTCCAGCGCCACGCTCAGCGGGGCGAGCACGACGACGCCGGCGCCCTCACCGCGGACGTAGCCGTTGGCGCGGGCGTCGAAGGACTTGCAGCGGCCGTCCGGGGCGAGCGCGCCCATCGCGTCCATGGCGGTGTAGTAGTCGGAGACGAAGCTCAGGTTCACGCCGCCGGCCAGCACCAGGTCGCTCTCGCCCAGCCAGATCGACTGGCACCCCACGTGCACCGAGACCAGCGATCCGGCGCAGGCGGCGTCGATCGCCATGCTCGGGCCCTGGAGGCCGAGGACGTAGGAGACCCGGTTGGCGATGATGCCGTCGTGCATGCCCGTCGCGGTGTGCGGGGTGATCTGGCTGTCGGGGCCGCGGTAGTGCGCCAGGGCGGCGTAGTCGCCCCAACAGGAGGCCATGAACACGCCGGTGTCGCTGTCGACCAGGCTGTGGGGCGCGATGCCCGCGTCCTCCAGCGCCTCCCAGGACAGCTCCAGGATCAGGCGCTGCTGCGGGTCCATCTGGACGGCTTCGCGGGGCGAGATGCCGAAGAACAGCGGATCGAACTGGTCGATGCCGTCGATGAACCCGCCCCAGCGCGCCCTGTCGTTCAGCAGCTCGCGTCGCGCGGCCGGTACCGGCCCGACGGCGTCGCCGCCCTCGACCAGCAGTTGCCAGAACGACGACGGGTCCGCCCCGCCGGGGAACCGGCAGCCGATGCCCACGATCGCGACGGGCTCGTGCGAGGGCAGACGGCGGCGCTCGGTACTCGGGGCGGGCTCCGCGGCGCGCGGACCGTCGACGAGCGCACGCGCCAGCCCGTCGACGGTCGGGTACTGCCACATCCAGGTGGCCGGGACCTGCCAGCCGAGGAACTCGGACAGCGAGGCCGCGAGCGTCACCGATCTCAGCGAGTCGAGTCCGTACCGGTGCAGCGGCGCCGAGCGGTCCACCGCGCTCGCGGACACGTCCAGCAGCTCGACGACACGGGAAAGCAGGAAATCCGTTACGGCGGAAATGTCTCGCGCGGCGCGCTCTCGGGGCACGGCGACTCCCTCAACAGGGCGGATGGAATGGACGGGTGGAGCTTCACGGCCGACCGGTCGGGGGGGGTCGGTCCGCACCCGGGCAGCCGGACACGGGGGGCGGCTCACGACGCGGAGGGTCCCCTTCGCCGCATCAAGTTCCAAGGTGGGGCAGACGGTTGGCGTGCGGATGAGATCGGCGTTTCCGATCTCCACGTTCACAGTGGGCGAGAACTCCCGTTCGCGTACCGCCGTTTCAGCCGGCGGCGCAGCTCGTTCTCACCGCGGGAGAAATCACGGGCGCCTCTGGGTCACATCGGTCCGCGAGTGCATCGACGACAGGATCGCGTACGCGGAATCTTCACCTGCACGGCTACTGTCGATGGGCTCCAAGGTCCATTTGGTCAAGCGCGACGAGTATGCCGATTGAGGCAAAATGGATCGTCAGTGCTAATCCGACCGGCGGACAGCAGAGTGCCAGTTTGTTAATGGTGAGACAAGCGCCATTCGAGGGCCGGTTGAGGCAGTGGCGAGATTTGACCTCCAAGTGTCCGGTTCGAGTGGGAGCCGTCGGCGATCCGAAATGGCGCCTCGACCCGGCGGCCCGCCCCGTCACCGGGCCCCGGCCGGGATAGGCGCTCGGCCCCGCGAAAGGCGCGCTCCACCGGCACGCGACGGGGGTAGACAGCGACTGAGTGACCCATGCAAGCTGACCCCCATGGCAGTTGAGAACCTTGATGCGGCGTCAGCCCGTGCCGACCGTTCCTTAGCCGGGCTCACCGGCCGCGACGTCGACGGCAGGCCCGCATGACGGACGCCACCGACACCACCGGCACCACCGACACCGCGGCCAAGCCGGCGCTCCGACCGGGACTGGCACTCGGAGTACTGGCCGGGGCGCTCGCCCTGGACGTGAGCGGCCTCGGAGTCCTCAACGCCGCCCTGCCGTCGGTCGGAGCGCGCTTCGACCTGGACGAGACCACGCTCCAGTGGGTCATGACCGCCTACGCCGTCACGTTCGCCGGCTTCCTGCTGGTGGGCGGCCGACTGGCCGACGTCCTCGGCCGGAGGCGGGTGTTCGAGGTCGGGGTCGCCCTGTTCACCGTGTCCGCGCTGGTCGGGGCGCTGGCTCCGGACACCGCGGTGCTGCTGGGTGCGCGTGCCGTCCAGGGCATCGGCGCCGCCCTGTCGGGCCCGGCCGCGCTGGCCCTGCTCACCGAGACGTTTCCGGCCGGTCCGGCCCGCAACCGGGCCTTCAGCGTGTACGCGGCGGTCGGCGCCGCGAGCTTCAGCGGCGGGGTGATGCTGGGCGGCGTACTGACCCAGTTCCTCGGCTGGCGTTCGGTGCTGTGGTTCTCGGTGCTGCTGGGGCTCGCCGTGCTGGCCGCGACCCGCGCCGGACTGCCCGGTGGCGCCGGGCACAGCGGCCGGCTGGACCTGCCCGGCGCGATCACGGGCACGCTCGGCCTCACCCTGCTCATCGTCGGCGTGAGCAGTGACGGCGCGACGGCGTGGATCGTCCTCGGCGCCGCGGTGGCCTCCCTGGTGCTGTTCGTCGTGCGCGAGCACCGCACCGCCGACCCGGTGCTTCCGCTCGGCCTCTTCCGGATCAGGTCCGTCCGGGCCGCGAGCCTGGCGGCGTTCCTCCAGTACATGGGATCGGTCGGGCTGCTGTTCTTCGCGCCGCTGTACCTCCAGGGGATGCTGGACTACTCCCCCTTCGAGTCCGGTCTCGCGCTGGTGCCGATGTCCCTGGCCGTGTTCCTCACCGCCAACTTCGCCACCGGACGCCTGCTGGCCCGGTTCACCCCGCGCACGCTGATGGCGGTCGGCCTCGTGCTGATCGGCGGGGGCGCCGCACTGTGGCTGGGCACACCGCACGACGGCGGCTACGTGCAGTACGTGCTGCCCGGCCTGGTGCTCAGCGGCATCGGCCAGGGGCTGAACTTCCCCTCGATGACGTCCGCCGGGCTCACCGGAGTCCCGGCGCGGCAGCACGCCGTCGCCGGGGCGGTGAACGTCGTGGCGCAGCAGATCGGCGCGAGTGCGGGCGTCGCGGTGATGGTCCTGGTCGCCGCGACCAGCACGGACCAGCTCACCGGCTACCACCTCGCCTACCTCACCGCCGCCGGCGCGTGCGTCCTGGGCGCGGCGGTCATCGCCGTGCGACGGCAGGCCTGAGGGCCCCGGCCGACCGGCGGCCGGCCCGCGCCCGGCCGGGCGCTGCCGTGTCGGCCCAGTGCGCGGTCGAGGTTGAAGGCGGCGCGCCGTCCGCGGCGAAGAACCGCGTGATCAGCACGTTCGTACCGACCAGCGCGGCCGTACGAAGCTCGCCGATCAGGCCGCGCTCGGAGATCGGCGCACAACAGCTGCCGCCTGCCTGCTCGAACCCCATCGTGGCCGGAGGCGATGAGGGCGCGGAGCGCGCCGGACATCCCGCGCTGGGCCGCCCCCGGCGGCGACGGCAGCCGGCTGTGCGGACCGGGCAAGGCGATCGAGGCGTCGGCGACCCTCCCGGCCTCCTGGACTGGAGGGGACGGCAGGCCCGGCCCTCGCCCCCTGCACGCCCACACCCACACCCGTATCCCTGAGCCGCGTCCGAGCCGGGCACCGGCGCCGCCACCGAGGAGTGGGAAGCCTTCCTGCTGATCTGCTGATCTGCATCACTCCCTCGACTGTCGTCACGTCACCCGACGGCATCAGGCCGCCCGCGACCATCACCGGTGCGCGACCAGAGCAGCAGGGCCGATCGCACCGGGGCCGCCGAACCGAGAGCGGCCGAGGAGGCGGACGGCAGGCCCGAGAAGCACGGGGCGGCCTGCCGGAGCGGGCGGTTGCCCACGCCAACATCCCGGCTCACCTCGCTAGTTCAGTCGACGATGAGCCGGGGAGCGGCGGTCCCGCGCGGACGGGCCGCCAGGTTGCCGCGAGCCGCAACGGAGATTGTGATCATTCACAGTCCCTTCCCCCTCTTCACACCCACCAATCACACGAGATGCGCACGGCCGGGCCGGCATCGCGCTTCGTTCACGGAGAGCGAGATCATCCCGTGATCTCACCGTTTCCGACGCGGCGAAAAAGCGCCCTTGGGCTGCCTGCGAGGGTCGGTTAGGTTCTCCTTACATCAGGTCACGGCAACAGTCCCGGTGCCGCCGCAGCTTCGGACTCCAGCACCCCGTTGCCTGTGCGGCAAGCGGGGTTGTGACCTGGACCATAAAGCCCGCGAAAACCAGCCGTTGACCGACGATCGGAAGAAGATGAATGGTTGGCGTTCCCAGTTGATGGCTGACCCCGGACCTGCACTGTGGCCGCTGCCGTGACGGTCGGCGCCGCCGCCCACGAGGGCGGCGGTCGCCCGAAGGTGCAGGTGACGCCGGTGCGCGCAAGCCTCCGTCGGCATCGAGGCCGGACCTCACACCGACGGTCGAGGCCTCGCGGACCACCGGGCCGGGACGGCCGAATGGCACCAGCGGGCTCGGCACCGCGCAGCCCCCGATATCACTCCCCCCACACGCCCGTTGCCGTCGAATCCCGTCGGGCGCGCCGCTCTCCGCGGCGGGCCGAAAACGGCTGCCACGGCCGGGAATTCGCGCCTTCTACCAACGAGGTCTATCGTGACAATGATAAAGAATCGCACGTCGGTCCTCGTCCTCGAAGGAAATTCGCTGCTGCGCCAAGGACTGCACGCCTTCCTCTCCGCCGAGCCCGACCTGGTCGTACGCGCGACGGTGGGCACCGTGGACGAGGCGCTGGAGGTGCTGTCCGAACACCACGTCGACGTGGTGCTGTTCGGGGTGGGCGACTCGCACGCGGCCACCGAACAGGCCCTGGGCCGGCTGCTCCCCCGCGGCGCCCGCTGCCGGGTGGTCGTGCTGAGCAAGCGCGAGCGGCCGGGCGAGGTGGAGATGTACCTCGGCTTCGGAGTGAGTGCCTACCTGCGCGAGGACGTCACCAGCGACTGCCTGGTGTCCGTGGTCCGGGGGCTGGCCGTCAACCGGGAGCGGGTGTACATCATGGCCTCCCGCTCCGGCATCGACTGGATGACCG
Organism: Kitasatospora sp. NPDC058492; assembly: GCF_042720685.1. Taxonomy (NCBI): domain Bacteria; kingdom Bacillati; phylum Actinomycetota; class Actinomycetes; order Kitasatosporales; family Streptomycetaceae; genus Kitasatospora; species Kitasatospora sp. NPDC058492. Next base: position 54,094 of record NZ_JBHXMU010000051.1, on the reverse strand, counting down.
GGCCACGCGGATCCCAACTCTCCTCACGGGAACGGGAGATCATGGGACTTGTGGCGAACGGCCTGAGCAACTCCGCCATCGCCGGCCACCTCAGCATCGCCCCCGGCACCGTCAAACGCCACCTCAGGAACGTCTTCGTGAAACTCAACGCGGTCTCCCGGATCGATGCCGTCAACAAGGCCAGGGCTGCCTCCCTGCTGGTGCCACTAGGCTGAGCCGGCCGGCTGCTGGCCGAGTTCCATCACCTGCCCGGCACTCGGCCGACGCGGCTCCCGCAGCCGCGAGATTCCACTGAGCAGATCGTCGTGCAGCTCCCGCAACGGCTGCGACGGGTAGATGCCCAGGTCCTCGTCGAGCTTGCGGTAGAGCGACCGGTAGACGTGCAGGGCCTCACTGCGTCTGCCGGCACAGTCGAGCGCGAGCATGAGCTGCTCGTGAAACCACTCGTTGAGCGGGTGGTGGAGCGTCAACGCCCGTAGCTCCGGTATGAGTTCCCGGTGCCGGCCGATCTGCTGATCGGCCAGGATGCGGTTCTCCAGCGCGCGCAGGCGCATCTCCTCCAGGACGGCCACGTGGCCGGCGAGCGCCCTGCCGACGGGGATGTCCGCCAGCGCGCCGCCACGCCACAGGCTCAGCGCCTGGCCCAACCGGTCCGACGCCGCCTCGGGGTGGCCGTCGGCCAGCAGGCGGGCGCCCTCGTTGTAGAGCCGCTCGAAGTCCTGGGAGTCGAGCTCCTCCTCGCCCAGGAGCAACAGGTAGCCCGGCGCCTTGGTGAGGATGAAGTCGCGGCCCTCCACCCGACCGAGTTTGCGGAGTTGGTAGATGTAGGTCTGCGCGGTGGTCACCACCGTGCGCGGAGGATTGTCGCCCCATATTTCCTCGATCATGACGCCGAGGTCGACGATCCGATTGGCGTGCATCACCAGGATGGCCAGCGTCCACCGGACCTTCAGCGCGCTGGGTGTGCACGGGGTTCCCGCATCGAGGACTTCCATCGGGCCGAGAACATTGAACCTCATGACGCCTCCGATTTCGCCGAGATAATCACTCGACTCCTGTATATCCACGCTTCGATCAACGACTCAAGGGGACTGCGCGCAAGGTGGCACTACTGCTATTCCCAGGCGCTCGGCACGGTTGTTCCAAAAGGAATACTCCCCCGCCGATCGACGGGGGTCGATCGGCGGTCGGATCGTCAAGTGCTGTTAGACTGCGACAGGTTGGACTACTGTCACGACACGAGGAGAATGACGTGCCCCGAAAGATCCGTGTTGCTCCGGTTGTGCAAGCGAAGACCGAAGAACTAGGGGAAGCACGTCATGTCAAGCGTGAACATCGGAATCCTGGCCCATGTCGACGCCGGTAAGACCAGCCTGACCGAGCGGCTGCTCTACACCGCCGGCGTCATCGACCGGATCGGCAGCGTCGATCGCGGCGACACTCAGACCGACTCCCACGACATGGAGCGGCAGCGCGGCATCACCATCCGGTCGGCGGTGGTGTCCTTCACCGTCGGCGATGTGAAGGTCAACCTCATCGACACCCCCGGCCACCCGGACTTCATCTCCGAGGTGGAGCGGGCCCTCGGCGTGCTCGACGGCGTGGTGCTCGTCATCTCCGCGGTGGAGGGCGTCCAGGCCCAGACCCGCCTGCTGATGCGCACGCTGGTCAAGATGCGCATGCCGGTGATCCTCTTCGTCAACAAGATCGACCGCATGGGCGCCCGCCACGACGACCTGCTGGAGTCGATCCGCTCCGAACTCACGCCCGCCATCGTCCCGATGAGCAGGGTGGAGAGGATCGGTACGCCGCAGGCGAGCGCCGCGGCCCGCCGGATCGCGGCGGGGGGCACGGAGGAGGAGGCGGGGGACGACTTCGCCACCGAACTGGCCGACGTCCTGGCCGAGCACGGCGACGCGTTCCTGGCGCGCTACCTCGACGACGAGGCGGCGCTGACCGAGCAGGATTACACGACCGAGCTGGCCCGGCAGACCGGCTCGGCGCAGTTGTACCCGGTGTTCTTCGGCTCGGCCGTGGCCGGCGTCGGCATCACCGACCTGATGGACGGGATCACCAGCCTGTTTCCGGTCAATCACGGTGGCTCCGGCGATGCGCTGCGCGGAACGGTGTTCAAGATCGAACGCGGCTGGGCCGGCGAGAAGGTCGCCTATGTCCGGCTGCACACGGGAGCGCTCAAGGGCCGCACCAAGGTCTCCATCCACCGGCAGGACCAGCACGGCGCCGTCGTCGAGCTGCCCGGCCGGACGACCGTGGTCGAGGTGTTCGACCGGGGCTCCGCGGTGGTCGAGGCGCCGGCGTCGGCCGGTGACATCGCCAAGGTCTGGGGGCTCAAGGGCATCCGGATCGGGGACCAGCTCGGCACCGCCGAGGGGCTGCGCGGGCAGCACCTGTTCGCGCCGCCGAGCCTGGAGACCGTGGTCAGGGCGACGAGGTCCGGCGCGATGCCCGAACTCTACGAGGCCCTGCTGCAGTTGGCCGACCAGGACCCGTTCATCAACGTCCGCAAGAACGACGAGGAGCAGGAGGTCTCGGTCTCCCTCTACGGGGAGGTGCAGAAGGAGGTCATCAAGGCGACGCTCGCCGAGGACTACAAGCTGGACGTGGTGTTCGAGGGCACCCGGATCATCTGCGTCGAGCGGCCGATCGGGGTCGGTGAGTCGGCGGAGGAGATCGACTACCGGAGCAAGACCTACTTCTGGGCCACGGTCGGGCTGCGGGTGGAGCCCGGAGAGCCCGGCTCGGGGGTCGTCTTCCGGCGGTCGGTCGAGTTGGGTTCGCTGCCGTACGCCTTCCACAAGGCGGTGGAGGAGGCGGCGCGTTCGACGCTCCAGCAGGGACTGTGCGGGTGGGAGGTGCTCGACATCCTGGTGACGCTGACCCACACCGGGTTCGCCAGCCCGGTCAGCGCGGCGGGCGACTTCCGCAAGCTCACCCCGCTGGTGCTGATGAACGCGCTCAAGCAGGCCGGGACGCAGGTGTTCGAGCCGGTGAACAGGTTCGAACTGGAGGTGCCGGCCGAGAACGTCAGCACCGTCCTGTTGAACCTGGTGGAGTGCGGTGGCACGCCGGAGACGACGAAGGCGCAGGGCAGCACCTGCCTGGTGGAGGGCACCATCCCGGCCCGCACGGCGCAGGAGTTCGAGCAGCGGCTGCCGGGGCTGAGCCAGGGTGAGGGAGTGTTGGTCACCCGGTTCGACAGCTTCCAGCCGGCCGTCGGCGCGGCCCCGAGCCGCCGTCGGACCGACACCAACCCGCTGGACCGCAAGGAGTACATGCTGCGGATGTTCGGCCGGATCTGACCACAGGGCCGCACGCCCGACAGGTCCCGATCACCCCACGGTGGTCGGGACCTGTCGCATACCGGCCGCGCTGAATTCGGCGGCCGCGGCCGTCAATCGAGCAGTGCCACCGCCCGAGTCCAACCCGCGCCCGCGCCGACGATTTTGACCGGAAGCGCGTGTACGGTGAATCCGGTCGGCGCGGGCAGCGCACCCAGATTGCACAGCCGCTCGATCTGACAGTATTCCCGCTGCCGCCCCGCGAAATGCGCGGGCCAGAGCACGGAATGGTCGCCGGAACGCCGGAACTCCGAGAGCATATGCGTGAAAGGGGCGTCCAGGCCGAAGGCGTCCGTCCCGATGAGCCGCACCCCGAGGTCGAGCAGTAAGTTGGTCGCCTCACCGTCCAGGCCGGCGAACTCGGTGAAGTACTCCGGTGTTCCGGCGAGCTGGTCGGCGCCGGTGTGCAGGAGCACGATGTCCCCGGCGCGCGGGCAATGGCCGATGTCGTCGAATGCCCGCCGCAGTCGGTCCGCGCCGATCGTACCGACCCCGGTGTCGGTCAGGTCGAGGACGACTCCCGGGCCGATGAACCAGTCCAACGGCAACTGGTCGATGTCGCGCGGAATTCCGTACGCCGTCTTGGTGCCGTAGTGCGACGGCGCGTCGACGTGGGTGCCGGTGTGGGTGGTCAGGGTCAGGGTGTCGAGGGAGAGCAGTTCTCCGTCGGGCAGGTCGGCGATGTCGAACTCGATGCCGTGGTTGCGGAGCATCCCCTCGGCCATGTGCCGCGCGCCGTCGGCCGGCGTCAGTACCTCGTGACGGATCCCGTCCACCTCCCAGGCGCCGCCGTCGATCGCCGAGGACAGGTCAATGATGCGCACTGGTGGTCCCTTCCGGTAGCAGGGCGCAGGCCTGGAGGACCTGGCGGAACCGGCCCGGGCCGCGGTCCCGGGCGGCGACGTAGCCGTCCGGCCTGATCAGCAGGAACTCCCCGGGCGCCAGACCCAGGGCACGACGCAGCGCGCCGTCGGTGTCCGCGTCGGAGTGACCGTCCGCGTCGGAGTGACCGTCCGCGTCGGAGCTACCGTCGGCGTTCGCGTCGGACAGCACCCGTACCGAGACGGCCGCGCCGAACAGCCGGTCCACCTGCTCCACCGCCTCCCGGTGGGCGGCGCGCCCGGTTGCCGGCTCGGCGGCCAGCAACGTCCATCGGGGATCGGCGAGTTCGGCACGGAGAGCGGCCCCGCCGGGGTGCCCGCCTGCCGTGCCGGCGGCGCAGCCCACCCGGTCGCCGGGCCTGATCCCACCGGTGGCGTCGGTCGCCAGGGTGAGCGGGCTGTCCGGGTAGGCCAGGCCCAGCCCGCAGAAGCCGCGGATCATCTTGCCCTCGACCCGGCGCTTCAGCGGCGGCACCGCGCGCAGCACGGCTGTGCCGACGGTGAGCAGGGCCGGCCCCAGCACGGTGCGCAGCGAGACCAGCGCGGTGGCCGTCCTGGTGGAGCGCAACAGGACGGCCCCGGTCGGCACCCGCTCGGCGTCGTAGCTGTCGAGCAGGTGGGGCCCGGCGTGACCGCGCGTCACGTCCGCCAGCTTCCAGGCGAGGTTGTAGGCGTCCTGGATGCCGCTGTTCATGCCCTGCCCGGAGGCGGGGCTGTGCACGTGCGCGGCGTCGCCGGCGAGGAAGCAGCGTCCCGAGCGCATCCGGGTGATCTGGCGCTGCTGCACGGTGAACACCGAGAGCCAGCTGGGCGCGCCGACCGTGACCTGCCGGCCCAGCGCCCGGCCGATTTTGGCGGTCAGCCTGCGCCGGACGACCTCGGGGTCGTCGGCTCCGCCGGTGTCCCTGGTGTCCACCACGCGCCACTTGCCCGGTTCGGGGAAGGGCACCAGCAGCAGCGTTCCCGGGTCGGTGTGCAGCAGGTGGTTGCTGTCCGGCGGCAGGTCGGCGTCGATCGTGACGTCGGCGTTGAGCCACTCCTGGGTGGTGTCCCCGATCAGCCGCATGCCGAGCTGGCGCCGGACGGTGCTGCGCCCGCCGTCGGCACCGATCAGCCAGGGCACCGGCGTCTCCTCGACCCGCCCGTCGGGGTGGCGCAGGGTGACCAGCGCGGCGTCCGTCTCGGAGCGGACGCCGACCAGTTCGACGCCCCATTCGACGGTGACGCCGTACCGCGCGGCGCACTCGCGCAGCACGCGTTCCGTCACCACCTGGTCCACCATCAGGCTGAATGGGTAACCGGTGGGCATCGTCTCGTAGTTGGTATCGAATCGAACCAGGGTGCGGCCCCGGCGGTGCATGGTGAAGTGGGTGACACGTCGGCCCAGCGGGAGCAGCCGGTCGAGCGCTCCCATCTGGTCGAGCACCTCCATGGTCCGGGCGTGCACCGCGAGCGCCCGGCTGCTGGTGGCCGGGCCGTCGGCGGCGTCGATCAGCCGTACCCGTACGCCGCGTCGGGCGAGCTCGTGGGCCGCGGTGAGCCCGACCGGGCCGGCGCCGGCGATCAGGACGGACGGTGCGGGGTCAGCCATGGCGTTCCTCGGCGAACCGCTTGGCCAGCGCCAGGGTGGCGCGGCTGTTGCCGCCCGCGGCGGAGCGGATGAACGTCCGGGCGGAAGCAGTGGTCGCCTCGGGGCCCAGGACGGCGGGAATCGCCTCGGGGTTGAGCACGACGGCGTGCCAGGACGTCACCCGGACGCCGTGCCCGGTCTGCTCGAAGGTCCACCGGCCGGTGTGGGCGGACATCATCGACGGTGTGCGCAGCTGCTTGTAGGCGATGGCGGTGCCGGGGAAGCAGATCCGGATCGACTCGGTGGTGTGCTCGGAGCCGTCCGCGGTGCGGGTGTCCATCGCCATGTGCTGGATGCCGGGGACGTCCTCGCGCAGGTCGAGGCGGGCCACGTGGGGCAGCCGGTCCGGCCACTCGGCGGCTTCGTGGAGGAAGCCGTAGACGGTCTCCAGCGGCGCGTCGACCAGCACCGAGTCCTCGAACTCGAATTCCAGGTCGGCGAGCGCCGACCAGCTCTCGGCGAGGGCCTTGATGTTGCCGAGTTCGGTTCGACTGTTGCGGTCGGTGGCCCGGGTGATCCACTCGACGCCCTGTGGGTCGTCGTCGACCGCGGTGAACTCGTGGGTGAGCGTCAGGGTGGCGCCGCCGGGCCGCTCGTGGACCTGCCACTCCCCCGCCATCGAGGCCACCGGCGGCGAGGAGACCTCCTGCCGGAACCGGATCCGCCGGCGGCCGCCGTCCAGCTCGCGGCGTGAAGTCCAGTGCTTCACCTCGCCGTTGGCGCCGGCCCAGATCCGCAGCCGCTCGGTGTCGGCCGTCAGGGCCTCGTGCTCCACGTGCAGGGTGGGTCCGAACCGCCGTGGCCACGCCAGGGTGTCGGCGATGACGGCGTAGACGACGTCGGCGGGGGCGGCCACGTCGATGTCGTGGGTGGTGTGCTGTGTGCGGGTCATCCGTCGACCAGCCTTCCGTCGGTGGGTTCAGTAGATGCCGAGGCCGCCGCAGACGTTGATCGCCTGCGCGGTGATGGAGGCGGCGGCGGGGGTGGTCAGGTAGTCGACCATGCCCGCCACCTCCTCCGCGGAGGAGTAGCGGCCGAGCGGGATCTTCTGCTCGAACCGGGCGAGCACGTCCTCCTCGCTGGTCTCCCAGGTGGCGGCGTACGCCTGGCGGACCCGCACCGCCATCGGGGTCTCGACATAACCGGGGCAGACCGCGTTCACGGTGGTGCCGGTGGCGGCGAGCTCCTTGGCGAGCGCCTTGGTGAAGCCGATGACGCCGGCCTTGGACGCCGAGTACGGAGCCCCGAGCGGGACGCCCTGCTTGCCTCCGGTGGAGGCGACGGTGATGATCCGCCCGTGGCCGGCCCGCTCCATGCCGCCGGTGGTCAGCACCTCCCGGGTGACCCGGAAGACGCTGGTGAGGTTGGTCTCGATCACGTCGTTCCACAGCTCGTCGCTGATGGCCGAGGTGACGCCACCGCCGTTGCGCCCGGCGTTGTTGATCAGCACGCCGATCGGACCGAACCGGTCCACCGCGGTCCGGACCGCCGTGGCGACGTCCTCCTGGGAGCGGACGTCGGCGGGTACGCCGTCGACCTCGTACCCCTCGCCGCGCAGCCGCGCGACCGTCTCCGAGACGTCCTTCGCGGTGCGGGCGCAGATGAAGACGCGCAGGCCTCGCTGGGCCAGGCGGACGGTGCTGGCCAGTCCGATCCCGCTGGTCGCCCCGGTCACCAGGGCGACCCCGGTGGTTGTCTCGGTGCTCATCGCATCAGTCTCCGATTCAGAGTTCCCGGGCTCGTTCAGGCCCCTCGGCCCGACCCTGCACCGCCGGCTTCGACTCCCGTTGGAGCGCGCCCGCGCGGCCCGCGCTCGAACCGGATTCGAAACGGGGGTGCGAACGTCGTCGCCGTACCGATCCCCAACCGCCCGAGGAGGGCCCGAGCATGACCGAATCGCTCTACGAGGAGGTCCAGCACTTCTACGGGCGGCAGATGCGCCACCTGGACGAGGGCGAGGTCACCCAGTGGGCCGCGACCTTCACCGAGGACGGCGTGTTCGCCGCCAACGCCCGCCCGCACCCGCAGGAGGGCCGGGGGAGCATCGAGCGCGGCGCCCACGAGGCGGCGGCGCGCCTGGCCGCCGCCGGGGTCCAGCACCGGCACTGGCTCGGCATGCTGGAGGTCGCCGAGCAGCCGGACGGCACCGTGCTCGCCAGGACCTACGCGCTCATCATCGCCACGCCCAAGGGCGGTGCGGCCACCGTGCACCTGAGCACCAGCTGCGAGGACCGGCTGGTGCGGGTGGCCGGGGAGCTGAAGGTCCGCCACCGCCAGGTGTGCCGGGACGACCTGCCGGCCGCCTGAGAGGAGACCCCGACATGGCTACCTCTGCGGACAGTACGACCTTCGGCGCGCCGCTGGACACCGTGTCGGAGCTGATCGGCGGCCCCCGGATCGACGACCTGCTCCGACGCTCGGCCCGGCGCTCGCCCCGGCACCCGGCGCTGGTCGCCGACGGCGAGGTCCTCGACCACGCCGGACTCGACGGACGGGTGACCCGCTGCGCCGAGGCGCTGCGCGGCGCGTTCGGCGGCCCGGAGACGGTGATCGCGATCGCCGCCGAGCTCACCGTGGACTTCGCCGTCACCTTCCTGGCGATCTCCCGCTCCGGCAACACCAGCGCCATGTTCAACCCGTTGATCTCGGACGACGCCCTGGTGCACGTCCTGAACGCATGCGGTGCGCGGGCGGCGGTGCTGTCGCCCCGGATGCACCGCCGGATCGAGGCGGTGCGGCACCGGGTCCCGGCGCTGCGGCAGATCGTGGTGACCTCGGACGCGGGCGACGGCACACCGGTGCTGGACGAACTGCCCCGGGCGGCCGTCCCGGACGGCGAGGCCGCGCGGACCGCCTGCCTCCAGTTCACCAGCGGTACCACCGGCGCTCCCAAGACGGTGCGGCTGAGCCACGACAACCTCCTGGTGAACGCCGCGCAGTCGGCGCACGCCCACCAGCTGGGCGCGGACTCGGTCTCGCTCGACAACCTGCCCTCGTTCCACCTCATGCACCTGAACACCGCGCTGGCGGTCGGCGCGACCCTTCTGCTCTGCCCGGCGGAGGACCAGGAGGCGATGGTGGAGCTGGCCCGCGCCTGGCGGGCCAGCCACCTGTACAGCCTCCCGGTGCGGCTGTCCCGGCTGGCCGGGGACCTGCGCCTGCCGGCCTTCCGGATCCCCTCGCTGCGGGCGGTGCTGTCCGGCGGCTCCACGCTGCCGCCGCGCACGACGACGGCCCTGTCGGAGCACTTCGCCGTCCCGGTGGTCCAGGGCTACGGTCTCGCCGAGACCTCGCCCTCCACCCACTTCGACCTGCTGGACCGGCCGACCACCGGATCCTGCGGCCCGCCGGTGGCGGGAACGGGCTGCCGGATCGTCGACGTGCGGACCGGCGCGGTACTGCCGACGGGCGAGAAGGGCGAGATCCAGGTCAAGGGGCCCCAGCTGATGCTGGGCTACCTCGGCGCCGGGCACGGCGAGGCCGTGCGCCCGGACGGCTGGTTCAGCACCGGTGACGTCGGACGGGTCGACGAGGAAGGCCGGCTGTCCGTCGTCGACCGGATCAAGGACGTCTTCAAGTGCGACAACTGGCTCGTGTCGCCGACCGAGATCGAGCGGGTGCTGATGCGGCATCCGTCGGTCGCCGACTGCGTGGTCTTCGACTACCCCGACGAGCTGAGCGGCGCCGTCGCCGTCGGACTCGTCGTCCCGATGGGCGATGACGTCGACCCGGCCGCCCTGGCCGGCTTCGTCAACGCCCGACTGCCCTACTACGAGCACCTGCGGCACCTGTGGCTGGCGGAGAGCATCCCGCGCTCCGCCACCGGCAAGGTGCAGCGGCGCGATCTGCGCGACCGGCTGCTCGGCAAGCCCTGACCCGCGACCGACCCAGGAGGACCAGCATGTTCACCTTCATCAACCGCTTCACCGTCACCGGTGACAAGACCGAGTTCGAGGCCGTCGTCGGGGAGATCACCGCGTACATGAGCGCCCAACCCGGCTTCCGCTCCCACCGGCTGTACCGCTCGGCCGCCGACGCGCAGGTCTACGTGGAGACCGCCGAGTGGGACGACGCCGTCTCGCACAAGCAGGCGACCGGCTCCCCGGAGTTCCGCTCGCGGGTCGGCCGGGTGATGGCGCTCGCCCAGGCCGAACCGGCCCCGTTCGACCTGATCACGCAGCACGGCGCCTGAGGAGGACGGCAGATGACGACGACCGGCGAAACCATTCCGCAGGCGGTGATCCGGCTGCGCGAGCTCGCGCTCAGCGCGGCCTGCGCCGCCTCCGTCCGCGCGGCGGCCCGGCTGGGCCTGGCCGACGCGCTCGGCGAGGAGCCCGCCACCGTGGCCGAGCTGGCCCGGGCCGTGGGCGCCCAACCGGACGCGCTGCAACGGCTGCTGCGCTCGCTGACGACCTACGACGTGTTCAGCGAGCGACCCGACGGCCGGTACGCGCACACCGACGCCTCGCGGCTGCTACGGGAGGACACCCCGCGCACCCTCAAGCACATGGTGCTCTGGGGCACCGAGCCGTGGACCTGGGAGCTGTGGGGGCACCTCGACGAGGCGGTCCGCACCGGCAAGGCCGTCTTCCCCGAGCTGCACGGCATGGACTTCTTCGACCACCTGCACGCCCACGCGCCCGAGTCGGCCGCGGTCTTCGACCAGGCGATGACCCAGTCGAGCCGGCTCTCCGCGCTAGCGCTGGCCGACCGGCTGGACCTGAGCGGGGTCGGCACGGTGGTGGACATCGCCGGCGGCCAGGGGCACGTCCTCGCCACGCTGCTGGAGCGCAATCCGGGGCTGCGCGGGACCCTGCTGGACCTGCCCGAGGTGGTGGCGGGGGCCGACCCGCGGCTGCGGCCGGGCGGCGCGCTCGCCGACCGGGCGACGCTGCTGGCCGGCGACTGCCGCCGGGAGGTCCCGGTCAAGGCCGACGTGTACCTGCTGAAGAACATCCTGGAGTGGGACGACGAGAGCACCGTCCTGACCCTGCGCAACGTGGCGGCGGCGGCGGAGCCGGGCAGCCGCGTCATCGTGGTCGAGAACCTGGTGGACGGAAGTCCCGAGATCAGGTTCACCACCGCGATGGACCTGCTGCTGCTGCTCAACGTCGGCGGCCGCAAGCACACCCAGGCCGGGCTGGTCGCCCTCGTCCGGGAGGCGGGTCTGGAGCCGACCGGGGTCCGCCCGGTCAACTCCTACCTGCACCTGGTCGAGAGCACGGTCCCGGACCGGGCCTGACGGACCGGGGTACGCGCGGCGTCGGTCCCCGAGACCCCACCGGGTCTCGGGGACCGACGCCGTCGTCCACTCCGTCCGTCAGAAGGCCGCGGCGAGCCGCTTCACCGCCTGCTCGACCCGCTCGTCGGTCTCGGTGACCGCCACCCGGACGTGCCGCGCGCCCGCCTCGCCGTAGAACTCCCCGGGCGCCACCAGGATGCCGAGCTCAGCCAGCGCGCCCACCGTCACCCAGCAGGGCTCGTCCCTGGTCGCCCAGAGGAAGAGCGCGCCCACCGAGTGGTCGATCCGGAAGCCGCACTCCAGCAGCGCCGCGCGCAGCACGGCCCGCCGCCGGGCGTAGCTCCCGCGCTGCCCCGCCAGGTGCGAGTCGTCGCCGAGCGCCGCCACCATGGCGGCCTGCACCGGGGCGGGCACCATGTGTCCGGCGTGCTTGCGCACCTCCAGCAGCGTGGCGATCACCGCCGGGTCCCCGGCAGCGAACCCGGCCCGGTAGCCGGCCAGGTTGGAGCGCTTGGAGAGCGAGTGCACGGCCAGGACCCCCTCGTGGCTGCCACCGCTGATCTCGGGGTGCAGCACCGAGCGGGTCTCGCCCTCCCAGACGTGGTCGAGGTAGCACTCGTCGTTCACCACGAGGGCGCCGCGTTCCCGCGCCCAGCCGACGATCGCGCGCAGCTCGGCGGTGCCGAGGACGCGGCCCTCCGGGTTGGACGGGGAGTTCAGCCAGACCACCCTGGGGGCGGGGCCGTCGTAGTCCAGCGGCGAGGCCGTCCGGACCAGCCGGGCACCCGCCAGCCGGGCGCTCACCTCGTACGTGGGGAAGGCGAGTTCGGGCACCAGGACGACGTCGGAGGGGCCCAGGCCGAGCATGGTGGGCAGCCAGGCGATCAGCTCCTTGGTGCCGACCGCGGGGATCACCGCGGACGGGTCCACGCTCACGCCCTCGCGCCGCAGCAGCCATGCCGCGACGGCCTCGCGGAGCTGCGGCGTACCCTCCGTGGACGGGTAGCCGGGGGCGTCCGCGGCGGCGGCCAGGGCCGCGCGGACGACGGCCGGCGTCCGGTCCACCGGGTCGCCGAGCGCCAGGTTGACCAGCCCGTCGGGGTGGGCGGCGGCGAGCTTGCGGTAGGGGAACAGGACGTCCCAGGGGAACTTCGGCAGCCGCTCTATCATGCCCGGGCCCCCTTCGCGACGGTGCGGGCCAGCGGCGTCGCCTGGCAGTCGGAGTCGATGCCCCAGGAGACGATCCGCTCCGGGGTGATCCGGATCAGCTCGTCGTCGACGTGCGGCAGGACCTCCTTGCCGCCGGTGGGGAGCGCCTGCGCGGTGCCGCGGATCTCCAGGCCCCGGACCACCCAGTCCGCCGGGTCCAGCACGTCGTCCACGACCAGCGAGACCTTCGGATTCTCCTGCACGTGGCGGTACTTGAGGCTGCGGGCCATGCCGCGACCGGTCACATCGATGGTGCCGAGGCCGGCGTTGTAGTGGAAGCCGAGCGGGACGACGTGCGGCTGCCCGCGACCGTCCACGGTGGCCAGGCGGGCGAGCGACTGCGAGGCCAGATAGGCGGCCTCGTTCGCGGTGAAGGGCATGACGGGTCCTCACATCGGTCGGATCAGGGATTCCGCCGACGCTAGGCGTCGCCCTTCGAGCCGCTTTCGTGCCCCGCCCGCGCCAGGGCTGCCAAGAGCGCTGGACACCGGCTCGAAGCGGCGCTGGCACGGTGGGCCCGTCGTACAGGAGCCGGCAGCGGAGGGCGCGATGGACTGCGATGTGGTGGTGGCGGGTGCGGGGCCGACGGGCCTGATGCTCGCCTGCGAGCTGGCGTTGGGCGGTGCCCGGACGCTGGTGGTGGAGCGTAGGGAGGAGCCGGAGAAACACTCGAAGGCCATGGGCATGCAGGGCCGCACCGTGGAACTGCTGGAACTGCGCGGGCTGCTCGACCGGTTCCTGGAGGGCGCGGGCCTGCTCAAGGGCGGCAACTTCGCCAGCCTGGGCGTGCCGATGCGGTTCGAGGAGTTCGACACCCGGCACCCGTACGTGCTGCTGGTGCCGCAGCTGCGCACGGAGGAGCTGCTGGCCGAGCGGGCGCGGGAACTCGGCGTGCGGATCGTCCGGGGCGCTCCCGTCACCGGCTTCACCCAGGACGAGGACGGCGTGACCGTCGAGACCGGGACCGGCACCGTCCGGGCGCGCTACCTGGTCGGCTGCGACGGCGGCGGCAGTACCGTACGCCGGCAGGCGGGGATCGCCTTCACCGGCCAGGACCCGCACATGTACGCGCTGATCGGGGACATGCGGTTCCGAGGTGAGCTGCCGCGCGGTGAGGGACTGGGGCCGATGCGCCCGGTGGGTCTGGTCAACCCGGAGAAGAGGTCCTGGTTCGGCGCCTTCCAGCACAAGCCGGACGTCTACCGGGCCACCGTCGCCTGGTTCGGCGAGCCCTTCCCCGACCGCAACGCGCCGGTCACCGAGGAGGAGATGCGCGCGGCCCTGGTCGAGCACACCGGCGGCGACCACGGGATGCACGACGTCACCTGGCTGTCCCGGCTCACCGACGTCTCCCGGCTGGCCGGGGCGTACCGCAGCGGCCGGGTGCTGCTGGCCGGCGACGCGGCGCACATCCACCTGCCGGCCGGCGGGCAGGGGCTCAACCTCGGTATCCAGGACGCGGTGAACCTCGGCTGGAAGCTCGCGTCCGTGGTACGCGGCCAGGGCGGCGAGGAGTTGCTGGACAGCTACCAGGGCGAGCGGCGCCCGGTCGCCGACGGCGTGGTGCGCAACACCCGGACCCAGGCCGTGCTGATCGACCCGGACCCGAGGTACGACGCGCTGCGCCAGACCTTCCGCGAGCTGATGGCACTGCCGGACACCAACCGCCACATCGCCGGGATGCTGTCCGGCTTCGACGTCGCCTACGGGACGGGTGACCACCCGTCGGTCGGGCGCCGGATGCCGGACGCCGACCTGCTCACCGCCGGGGGCGGCCGACGGATCAGCGGCTGCTTCACCGAGGCGCGCGGGCTGCTGCTGCTGCCCGAACCCGGACCGGCCGCCTCGCCACCGGCCGCCTCGCCACTGGCCGCCTGGGCCGACCGCGTCACCACCGTGACCGCCAAGGTCGCGGGCGCGGAGCCCGACCTCGCCTTCCTGATCCGCCCTGACGGCTACGTCGCCTGGGCCGGGCCCCCGGCGCGGCGCGAGGAGCTCCGCCACGCCGCGACCACCTGGTTCGGCGCCGCCTGAGAACCGCACGACCCGCACGACACCCGCAGCACACCGAGAGAGGGAGAAGATGACTTCAGTCACCGGCAGCCCCGCCGCCCGCGCGCGCCGGATCGTCGCACTCAACACCGCCTACTTCCAAGCGAAGGCGCTCCAGAGCGCGGTGGAGCTCGGCCTCTTCGAGCTACTGGCGGACCGCTCCGCCGGCGTCGACGAGATCCGGTCCGAACTGGGCGTCAACCACCGGCTGTTCAAGGACTTCCTGGACGCCCTGGTCGGCCTCGACCTGCTGACGGCCGAGGACGGCCGCTACCGCGCCGCCCCGCTCGCCGAGGAGTTCCTGCTCCCGGACGCTCCGACCTACCTGGGCGGCACCGCCCAGCAGCACGCCCGGCTGCACTTCCACGCCTGGGCGCAGCTGACCGACGCGCTGCGCGACGGCAAGGCCAAGTCCGCCGTCGCCGCGCAGGGTCCGCTGGCCTACCCCAAGCACTACGAGGACCTCGACCGCGCCCGCCAGGTCATGGCGCACATGGACGCCCACAACGGGTTCACCGCGGACGAGCTGGCCCGCCAGCTCGACTGGAGCCGCTACACGTCCTTCGTGGACGTCGGCGGCGCGCGCGGCAACGTGGCCTCCCGGATCGCCTCGGCCCACCCGCACCTGCGGGGCGCCGTCTTCGACCTGCCGGCGCTGCGCCCGCTCTTCGACGAGCTGGTGAGCACGGCCGGGACGGCCGACCGGGTCACCTTCCACGGCGGCGACTTCTTCGCCTCCCCGATGCCGGAGGCCGATGTGGTGATCCTCGGCCACGTGCTGCCCGACTGGCCGGTCGACGACCGCCGGGAGCTGCTGCGGCGCGCCCACAAGGCGGTGCGGCCCGGCGGCGCGGTGGTGCTCTACGACGCCATGATCGACCCGGACGAGCGGGACCCGGAGGTCCTGCTGCAACGGATCAACCACACCATGATCCGGGACGACAGCTCCGCGTACTCGCTCCAGCAGGCCCGCGACTACCTGGAGGAGGCCGGCTTCACGGTCGACCGGGTGACCGCCACCGACACCATCACCCGGGACCACTTCGCCATCGGCGTCAAGTCCGCCTGAACGGAAGGGAGAACGACGTGACGGAGCACGCCGCACCGCAGGCGGAACAGCCGTACGACGTGGTCATCGTCGGCACCGGCCTGTCGGGCACCATGCTCGGCTCGATCCTGGCCAAGCAGGACTTCCGCGTCCTGCTGCTCGACGGCACCCACCACCCCCGGTTCGCCGTCGGCGAGTCGACCATCGGGCAGACGCTGGTGGTGCTGCGGCTGATCGCCGACCGGTACGGGATCCCGGAGATCGCCCACCTGGCGAGCTTCGAGGACGTGCTGGCCAACGTGAGCAGCGCGCACGGGCAGAAGAGCAACTTCGGGTTCATGTTCCACGAGGACGGCGAGGAGCCGGACCCGAACCTCACCAGCCAGTTCCGCATCCCCGGGATCGTCGGCAACGCCGCGCACTTCTTCCGGCAGGACACCGACGCGTACATGTTCCACACCGCTGTCCGCTACGGCTGCGACGCGCGGCAGGACTACCGGGTGGAGCGCGTCGACCTCGACGACGACGGGGTCACGGTGGTCGGCGCGGACGGCAGCAGCTACCGCGCCCGCTACCTGGTCGACGCCAGCGGGTTCCGCTCGCCGCTGGCCAAGCAGCTGGGGCTGCGGGAGGAGCCCAGCCGGCTCAAGCACCACGCGCGCTCGATCTTCACGCACATGGTCGGGGTGGAAGCGATCGACGACCACCTGGACACGCCCGACGGGCTGCGTCCGCCTGTGCCGTGGAACGACGGGACGATGCACCACATCTTCGAGCGCGGCTGGATGTGGATCATCCCGTTCGACAACCACCCCGGGGCCACCAATCCCCTGTGCAGCGTGGGCATCCAGCTCGACCCGAGGACGTACCCGGCGCGCCAGGACCTCACCGCCGAGGAGGAGTTCTGGTCCCACGTGGACCGCTTCCCCGCGGTGCGGCGGCAGTTGGAGGGCGCCCGGAGCGTGCGCGAGTGGGTCCGGACGGACCGGATGCAGTACTCCTCGACCCGGACGGTCGGCGAGCGCTGGTGCCTGATGTCGCACGCGGCCGGGTTCATCGACCCGCTGTTCTCCCGGGGGCTGTCCAACACCTGCGAGATCATCAACGCGCTGTCCTGGCGGCTGATGGCGGCGCTGCGCGAGGACGACTTCTCGCTGGAGCGGTTCGCCTACGTGGAGCGGCTGGAGCAGGGCCTGCTGGACTACAACGACCGGCTGGTGAACAACTCGTTCATCTCCTTCTCCCACTACCCGTTGTGGAACTCGGTGTTCCGGATCTGGGCCTCGGCCAGCGTGATCGGCGGCAAGCGCATCCTCAACGCGCTGACCGCGACCAAGGAGACCGGTGACGACACGCACTGCCAGGCCCTGGACGACAACCCGTACCCGGGGCTGTGGTGCCCGCTGGACTTCTACAAGGAGGCCTTCGACGAGCTCACCGAGCTGTGCGAGGCCGTGGACGCCAAGCGGATGACGGCCGAGGAGGCCGCCGCCACCCTGGAGCAGCGGGTGCGGGAGTCGGACTGGATGCTGCCCGCGCTGGGCTTCAACGACCCCGACACCCATCACATCAACCCGACGGCCGAGAAGATGATCCAGCTCGCACAGTGGGCCACCGACCACCCCCGCCCGGAGATCCGGGAGCTGCTGGCCGCCAGCGCCGAGGAGGTCAAGGCCGCCATGCGCAGGAGCTAGGGTCCTGTCCGGCCGAGGACGGCCGGCGGGACCGCCGAGGGCCGCGCCCGGGGAGCTGATCCCCGGACGCGGCCCCTTCCGTCGTCGGCGCGCCGCTCAGCCCTCGGCCGCCAGGGTCAGCGCGACGGTCCTCGGGTCCTCCTCGACCGGCCAGCGGGCGTAGGAGCGGCGCCAGTACATCAGCGGGCTGGGCACCTCCGGCCGGGCGGCACCGTCCACGACGGCACCGATCACGATCGTGTGGTCGCCGGCGTCGAGGGCCGCGGCGACCCGGCACTCGGCGTGCGCGACGGCGTCCAGCGGCACGGTGGGCAGGCCACCGAGCCGGCTGGGCTCCCAGCGGACGCCGCTGAAGCGGTCGCCACTGGCCGAGGCGAACAGCGCGGAGGTGTCCTCACCACCACCGCGCAGCACGTTCACCACGAACTCGCCGCGGTCCAGCACGGCCCGCAGCACCCGGCTCTCCCGATGGATGCAGACCAGCAGCAGCGGCGGCGTCTTGGAGACGCTGCACGCCGCGGAGCAGGTCAACCCGTACGGCTCGCCGTCGGCGCCCAGGGTGGTCACCACGGTCACTCCGGTGGGCAGCGCGCCCATGATGGACAGGAAGGTCGGGCCGTCGACGCAGTCGCCGGCGAGGTCCTCGGGCAGGGGTAGGGGCATGGTGGGCATGGGGTCTCCACTCTCGGCAGTCCGGTGCGGTGTCCCCATGCTCGTCGGGCGCGTTCGAGTCGCCGTCGGGTACGCCGCGTACCCCTGGCCCGGGAGCGGGACCAGGGGTACGCGGGTTGCCTCGGACGCGCGGTCACTCCTCGTCGCGCAGCTCCCGCAGCAGGAAGGTGAGCACGAAGCCGACCGCCAGGATCAGGCCGCCGACCAGGAACATCGTCTGGAAGCCGGCGGCGAAGGCGTCGATCGTGCGGGCCGCGAGGCCACCGCTCGTGGCGGGGTCCGAGAGCGCCTGGCGCACCGCCTCGTCACCGTTCAGGTCACCGCCGATCCGGCCGGCCGCGACGCCGAACAGCACCGACATGAAGACCGCGGCGCCCGCCGTGCCGCCGAGCTGACGGAACAGGCCGGAGGCGGCGTTGGCCACGCCCAGCTCGGACTGGGGCGCCGCGCTCTGGATGGCCAGGGTGATGACCGTCTGGGAGAGCCCGATGCCCAGGCCGAGCCACGCCGTGAGCACCACCACCACCCACAGCGGGGTGTCGGCGCCGGCCGTGGAGAGCCCCAGCAGCGAGCCGGCCATCGAACCGAGCCCGACGATGGCGGGCTTCTTGAACCGGTTCGTCTTCTTGATGATCTTCGCGCAGACCATCTGGGAGATGATCGCGCCCGTCATCAGCGGGATGATCACCAGCCCGGCCACGGTGGCGGTGCGGCCCTGCACCAGCTGGAGGTAGAGCGGCAGGGTGGAGACCGTACCGAAGATGCCGACACCGATGGTGAAGTTGACTGCGGTGGCCAGGGTGATCCCGCCCCGCTTGAACAGCCGCAGCGGGACCATCGCCTCCAGGCCCCGGGCCCGCTCCGCCAGGACGAACAGCACCAGGCCGAGCGCGGCGACGGCGTACAGCACCAGCGAACGGCCCGAACCCCAGCCCCAGTCGAGGCCCTCCTCGGCGACGACCAGCAGCGGCACCAGCCAGAGCGCGAGGGTGACGGCGCCCCGGTAGTCGATCGGGTGGTTCACCCGCTGGTGCGGCAGGTTGAGTGCCTTGCGCACGCTCAGCAGCGCAACCAGCCCGAGCGGCACGTTGATCAGGAAGGCCCAGCGCCAGCCGGTCACCCCCAGGATCTCGCCGGCGCCCGCGAACAGCCCGCCGACCAGCGGGCCGAGCACGCTGGCCGCGACCCACGCCATCATCAGGTAGGAGAAGTACCGGCCGCGCTCCCGCACCGGGGCGAGGTCGGCGATGACGGCCGTGGGCAGCGACATCAGCCCGGCGCCGCCGAGTCCCTGGACCACGCGGGCGACGGCGAGCGTCTCCATCGAGTTCGCCAGCGAGCAGGCCGCCGACCCGACGATGAAGACCACGATCGCCGCCAGGTAGAGCGGCTTGCGGCCGTAGATGTCGGAGAGCTTGCCGTAGAACGGCATCGCGATCGTGGAGCTGACCAGGTAGCCGGTGATGACCCAGGCCTGGACGGTCTGCCCGTGCAGCTGGTCGCCGATCGTGCGCAGCGCGGTCGAGACGATGGTCTGGTCGAGTGCGGCGAGCAGGACTGCCAGCAGCAGTCCGGTGAGGGCCGTGATGATCTGGCGGTGGGTGAAGCCGGCCGGGCCGGCGTCGTCCGCGACGGCCTCGTCGGTCTGCGAGGCGAGGTTTGCCATGTCCTGTTTCTCCATGCGGTTTCGGTCGGCCCGCCGTGCGGTGCCGGACGACCGCACAACCCGGGCCCGACACACAAAATCGACAAGCTCTTGTCAATTTGAGGGTAGTGCCCACCTCGAGTAAATGACAAGCTCTTGTCGAAATCGCGCGAGCGTGCTGCGATTAGGCTTCCGTCATGACCGACCTCTCCCCCGTGGCAGATACCTTGAGCGAGATCACCACCGAGTTGTTCGCCGTCAACGGCGCCCTGCTGCGCGCGGGCGACGGGCTGTCCGGCCGGTTCGGGCTGACCTCCGCGCGATGGCAGGTCCTCGGCCTGCTGGCAGACGGTCCGCACAGCGCCGCGCACCTCGCGCGGGAGCGCGGGCTGCGCCGCCAGGCCGTCCAGCAGACCGTGGTCAAACTGGTCGAGGACGGCCTCGCCACCACCAGCCCCAACCCGGCGGACCGGCGCGCACCGCTGGTCTCGCTGACCGCAAAGGGCGCCGACGCACTCGCCCTGCTGGAGCCGGCCGAGCGGCGCTGGCTGGAACACCTGGCCTCGCCACTGGACCCGGACGACCTGAAGGCCACGCTGCGAGTGCTGCGTGGCCTTCGGGCGGCGCTGGCCGACGAACTGCCCCCGTCGGTCGCGGGCGACAGTGGCACCGCGGATCTCACAGGTCCAACGTGACCTCGTACTCCGTGAGCCAGGAGTTGAGCCAGAGCACCAGCTCCAGGCTCCCCCGGTCGTACGGGCGGCTCACCGCGCCCAGCGGCCGGTCGACGACCGCCCGCGCCCGCCCGAGGTCCAGCAGCGGCAGGACCGGGGCGTCCGCGTCGCGCAGCAGCCGGGCGAGTTCGGCGCGCAGCACGGCCTCGTAGCCCGGGTCCTGGGTGGCCGGGTACGGGGTCTTGACCCGCTCGACCACCGACCGCGGCAACAGGTCGGCGACGGCCGCGCGCAGCAGGCTCTTCTCCCGGCCGTCGAAGGACTTCATCGCCCACGGCACGTTGAAGACGTACTCCACCAACCGGTGGTCGCAGAACGGCACCCGAACCTCCAGGCCCACCGCCATGCTCATCCGGTCCTTGCGGTCGAGCAGGGTCTGCACGAACCGGGTCAGGTTGAGATAGGTGATCTCGCGCATCCGACGGTCATCGGCGGACTCCCCCGGCAGCACCGGCACTTCGGCGAGCGCCTCCGAGTACCGCGCGGCCCGGTAGCCGTCGAGGTCGAGCTTGTCCAGCAGTCCCTGCTGGAACAGCGAGCGGCCGCCGAAGTAGCGTGCCGAACCCGAGGTGAGCCAGGGGAAGGTGGTGGCGCGCAGGGCCAGCGGGTTGTGGAACCAGCGGTAGCCGCCGAACAGTTCGTCCGCGGCCTCGCCGGACAGCGCCACCGTGCACTCCCGCTTCACCGCCCGGAAGAACAGGTACAGCGAGGGCCACATGTCACCCCAGTACGCGGGCGGCAGGTCGGTGGCCCGCAGCACCGCGGCGCGCACCGCCGGATCCGTCAGATCGCCGCTGTCCAGCAGGACTTCGCGGTGTTCCGCACCCACGTGCCGGGCCAGGTCGCGGACGAACGGCGCGTCCGGCGCCTGGCGCACCGCGTCCGGGGCGAAGCCGTCCGCCGCGCCCCGGAAGTCCACCGAGAACGAGCGCACCGGCCCCGACCGGGCCGCCAGCGCCGTCACCGCCGAGGAGTCGAGGCCTCCGGAGAGCAGGCAGCCCAGCGGCACGTCCGAGACCAGCTGGCGCGCGACCGTGTCGGACAGCAGCTCCCGCACCGTCCCGATGGTCGCGGACAGGTCGTCGGTGTGCTCACGGGCCTCCAGCCGCCAGTAGGTGTGCCGGCGCACCCCGGTGCGCCCGACCCGGACGAGTTGGCCGGGCCGGACCTCGCGCATCCCGGAGAAGACGGCCGCCTCGGGCGTCTTGACCATGTCCAGCGCCTCGCACAGCCCCTCCGCGCCGACCCTGCGCGGCACCGCGCGGTCGGCGAGGACGGCCTTCGGCTCCGAGCCGAACAGCACGCCCGTGTCCGTCGGGTAGTAGTACAGCGGTTTGACGCCCATCCGGTCGCGGACCAGCAGCAGTTCCTCGGCCTGCTCGTCCCAGATGCCGAAGGCGTACATGCCGTTGAGCCGGTCCACCAGCGCGGCACCCCACTGGAGGTAGCCGCGGAGCACCACCTCGGTGTCGCACGCCGTCCGGAACCGGTGGCCGAGCGCGATCAACTCGGCGCGCAACTCACGGAAGTTGTAGACCTCGCCGGCGAACGTGATCGCCGCGCCGCGGCCCCGGTGCCGGGCGGTCATCGGCTGCTGCCCGTGCGCCGGGTCGATCACCGCCAGCCGGCGGTGGCCGAAGCCGACCCACGGGCCGAACCAGAGCCCCTCGGCGTCCGGCCCTCGGCAGGCCATGGTGTCCGTCATCGCCTGCAGCAGATCACGGCGCTGCTCGGGGGAGGCGTCGAAGTCGACCGCCCCAACGATGCCGCACACGCTCAACCCACCTGGGTCAGGCTCAGGTTGACCGCGGCCAGCAGCTGCCGCGGGGTCCTGGCCTCGACCACGACGTCGTCCGGCAGCGCGATGCTCCGGTCCCGCTCGATCATGTTGACGGTGTTGAACAGCGCCAGCGAGTCGTAGCCCAGGGCCTCGAAGGGCACGTCCAGGACGTCGTCGAGGTCGACGCCCTCGTCGACGCCCGCGGCCTCGCGCAGCGTGGTGATCAGATCGTCAAGGGTGAACTCTGCCATGGCGTTTCCTCAGTTCGGTCGATCGTCGGTCGGTTCTTCGGCGGCCGCTTCCGCGGCTCGCCTGCAGTCGGTCGGAAGTCGGTCGGAAGTCGGTCAGCGGTCGGTCAGCAACCCGTCAGCACCAGCGCGCTGTTGAACCCGCCGTGCCCACGGGCGAGTACCAGCGCGCTCCCCAGCCGGGACGGCCTCGGCCGGTCCCCCACCAGGTCCAGCTCACCGAAGGCGGGCCGTCCGAGGTGGACGGAGGGCGGGATCACCGAGTCCCGCATGGCCAGCAGCGCCGCGGCCACGTCCAGCGGGGCACCCCCGGCGAGCAGCCGGCCGGTCATCGTCTTGGGCGCCGTCACCGGCACCCCGCGCGGTCCGAACACCGCGCTCAGCACCTCGGCCTCCGCCCGGTCCCGCTCGGCCACCCCGCTGGCGTCGGCGAAGACCACGTCGATGTCGGACGGGCCGGCCCCGGCGTCGGCCAGCGCCGCCTCGATCGCCCGCCGCAGCCCGGGCGGACGCCCGGAACCGGGGCGCGGGTCGAAGGTGGCCGAGTAGCCGGCCACCTCCCCGTAGTGGCGGCGCTGCCCGCGCCCGGCCGCCCGCTCGGGATCCTCCAGGACGAGCAGCGCACCGCCCTCCCCCGGCACCCCGCCCGACGCGTCGGCGTCGAACGGCAGGAAGGCCCGCCGTGGGTCCCGTTCCGGGCTCACCGTGCCGCTGCGGGTGAGGCAGAGCCACGACCACGGGCAGAGCGAGCCGTCCACCCCGCCCGCCAGCATCAACGCGGTGCCCTCCCGGACGTGCCGCCGCGCCTTGGCCAGTGCGTCCAACCCGCCCGCCTGCTCGGCCACCAGCGCCGAGCCGGGGCCCCGCATGCCGTGCCGGATCGAGATCTGCCCGGTGTTGACCGGGTAGAACCAGGCGAAGGACTGGTACGCGCTGACGTATGCCGGGCCCTTGCTCCACAGCGCCGTCAGCTCCCGCTGCCCGAACTCGAACCCGCCGGCGGAGGCGGCCGTGACCACCCCGGCGGCGAAGTCCGGCATCGTCGCCGGGTCCGCCCCCGCGTCGGCCAGGGCCTCCTCCGCCGCCACCAGCGCCAGCCTGGTCATGTGGTCGGTCTGGGGCAGCAGCCTGCTCGGCAGATGGTCCTCCGGCCGGAAGTTCACCTCACCGGCCACGTGCGCCCGGTAGCCGGCCGAGTCGAAGCGGGTCACCGGGCCGAGGCCCGAACGGCCGGCCAGCGTGGCCTCCCAGTACTCCTCCACACCCCAGCCGTTCGGCGCCACCACGCCGATACCGGTCACCACGACCTTCGTCATGCCCCGCTCCATTCCGGCTCGGCCAGCACGATCGCGCTCTGGAAGCCACCGAAACCACTGGCCACGCTGAGCACCGTGGACACCCGCTGCTCCCTGGCCACCAGCGGCACGTAGTCCAGATCGCACTCGGGATCGGGCACGTGCAGATTGGCCGTCGGCGGAACCACCGAGTGCTCGATCGCCAGCGCGCTGGCGGCGAACTCCAGGGCACAGACCGCGCCCAGCGAGTGCCCGATCATCGACTTGATCGAGCTGACCGGCACCCGGTAGGCGTGCTCGCCGAGGCTCCGTTTGAACGCGGCCGTCTCGTGCCGGTCGTTCTGCTTGGTGGCCGAGCCGTGCGCGTTGACGTACGCGATGTCCTCGGGATTCATCCGGCTCCGGTCGAGCGCGACCCGAATCGCCTCCGCCATCTCGTTCCCGTCCAGCCGCAGCCCCGTCATGCTGTAGGAGTTGCAGCGCCCGGCGTACCCCGTGACCTCGGCGTAGACGTGCGCGCCGCGTCGGCGCGCGTGCTCGCGCTCCTCCAGGACGAACATCGCCGCGCCCTCGCCGAGGGCGAAGCCGTTGCGGGTCAGGTCGAACGGCCGCGAGGCGCTCTCCGGCTCGTCGTTGCGCGGCGAGGTCGCCTTGATCGCGTCGAAGCAGGCCACCGTGATCGGAGAGATCGCCGCGTCCGACGCACCGGCCAGCATCACGTCCGCCTCGCCGTCACGGATCAGGTCGCAGGCGTGGGCGATCACGTCGATACCGGAGGTGCACCCGGTCGAGACCACGCCCACCGGCCCCTCGGCCTCCACCAGCCAGGCCAGTTCGGTCGCCATCGAGGACGGCACGAAGTAGTCGTACAGATAGGGCACACCGTGGGCGTCGTCGACCAGCTGCCGCCGGCCCTCGTCGCTGACCACGGCGAACTCGCGGTCGAGGCTGATCGTCATCCCGCACGCCGTCCCGGCCATCACCCCGGTGCGGAGCGGATCGTTCGACCCCGACACCCCGGAGTCGGCCAGTGCCTCGCGCGCCGCCACCATGGCGAACTGCGCGGTGCGGTCCCATTGCCGGATCTGACGCTGGGTCAGACCACTGGCCACCGGATCGAAATCACACTCGGCGGCCACCCGGGACCTGAACGGCGACGGGTCGAACGTCGAGATCGTCCGGGTCGCCGTCCGGCCCGCGGTCAGCAACTCCCAGAACGCCTTGGTGCCGACCTCGCCGGGGGCCACCACCCCCATCCCGGTCACCACCACGCGGCGCCGCCCGTCCTCACCTGACACCGCTGCTCCCCCGCTCCGCATCCGACATACCCGATCGCCTCCTGTCCGTGAGAAGAAATCCGCCGGCACCGATCGTCGGCTCCCGCCCTCGCGGCGGATTCGAGCCGCCGTCCACCTGCCGCGCGGCCCGCCGCGCGAACCGGCGTTGAGGAGTGCTGCCTAGCCTCTGGTCGCATGGACATCGACACCGACATCTGCGTGGTCGGCGGCGGCCCCGCCGGGCTGACGCTCGCCCTGCTCCTGGTCCGCTCCGGCGTGCGGGTCACCCTGCTGGAACGCAGCCGCTCGCTGGACCGGACGTACCGCGGCGAGATCCTCCAGCCCGGCGGCCAGGCACTGCTGGACGAGCTGGGCGTCCTCCGCCCGGCGCGGGCGCACGGCGCCGTCGAGCACCAACGCTTCCTGCTGGAGGAGCGCGGCCGGATCCTCATCAACGGTGACTACCGACGGCTGCCCGGACCGTACAACTGCCTGCTGAGCCTGCCACAACGCCACCTGCTGGCCGAGCTGCTGGCCGCCTGCGCACGGCACGACGGCTTCCGCTACCTGGCGGGCACCAGGGCGAGCGGGCTGGTGGAGGAGGGCGGCGTCGTCCGCGGGGCGGTCGCCGCCGGGCCCGGCGGCGCGGGCGAGCAGGTGATCCGGGCGCGGTGCGTGGTCGCGGCGGACGGCCGCTTCTCGAAGATCCGCACCCTCGCCGGCATCGGCTACCGGCGCCAGGAGCTGTTCAGCCAGGACGTCCTCTGGTTCCGGCTGAGCGGAGCGCCGCAGCGGAGCACCGGGCACACGCGGGACGTCCGGGTCTTCCGGGCCGGCGGCAATCCGGTCCTGAGCTACTCCTCGGTGCCCGACTCGCTCCAGCTCGGCTGGACGCTCCCGCACGGCGGCTTCCGTCGGCTGGCCGACCGGGGAGCCGACCACATCATCGAGCAACTGTGCCACGCCGCACCGGAGTACGCCGAGCGCATCCGCGAGGAGATCACCGGCTTCGGGGACCTGTCCCTGCTCGACGTCTTCTCCGGCAGCGCCGAGGAGTGGGTGCGCGACGGGCTGGTGCTGATCGGCGACAGCGCCCACACCCACAGCCCGATCGGCGCGCAGGGCATCAACCTCGCCATTCGGGACGCCGTCGCGGCTCACCCCGTCCTGGTCGAGGCGGTGCGCAGCGCCGACGCCGGCGCGGCCCGGCTCGACCGGTACACAGCGCTGCGCAGGCCCGAGGTGGACCGGATCACCCGGATCCAGCGGATCCAGAGCCGGATGATGCTCTCCACCGGGCGCCTCTCCTCGGCGATCCGCCCGCGGACGGCGGCTCTGGTGTCCAGGACCCCGCTCTACGGCGCGATGCTGCGCCGGATCGCCTTCGGCACCTCGCCCGTCCGGCTGCGGACCGATCTGCTCGGCTCCACCGGACGGTGACCGGCGCCCTCCCCCACCCCTCCCGGTACGTCACCCCATTTCCCGTACCGGCCTGGCAGCCGCCCTCACCAGGGGCACCGAGCGAAGAGGTAGAGCGTGATGACTCCACTGATCGATCCGCATCAACTGTCGGCCGCCGGGCCGACCGAGGCGGCGACGGCGGGCGGTGTGCTCGTCGCCCTGGCCGTCATCCTCGGCACCGCGTTCGTCTGCGGGAGACTGGCCGTCCGGCTGCGCCAGCCCGCCGTCATGGGTGAGATCGTCGGCGGGGTCGCCCTCGGGCCCAGCCTGATCGGTCTGCTCCCGGGACGGTTGGACGCCGTCCTGTTCCCCCCCGAGGTCCAGCCCCATCTGCGGGTGCTCTCCCAACTCGGCCTGGTCTTCTTCATGTTCATCGTGGGGT
Organism: Kitasatospora sp. NPDC058492; assembly: GCF_042720685.1. Taxonomy (NCBI): domain Bacteria; kingdom Bacillati; phylum Actinomycetota; class Actinomycetes; order Kitasatosporales; family Streptomycetaceae; genus Kitasatospora; species Kitasatospora sp. NPDC058492. The sequence goes on along the minus strand of NZ_JBHXMU010000051.1, from coordinate 27,485 downwards.
ACCGGTTCGACACCGCCCATCTGCGGGGCGCCGGGCGCCGGGTGACGGCGGTGTCGCTCAGCTCCGTCGCACTGCCCTTCGCACTCGGCCTGGGCCTCGCGGTGCTGCTCCAACCCTGGTTCGACGCATCCCAGTTGAGAACCACCGGCTGGCTGGGCCCGGCCCTGTTCCTGGGGACGGCGATGTCCATCACGGCCTTCCCCGTCCTCGCCCGGATCATCGCCGAACGCGGGATGCACCAGGATCCGCTCGGCACCCTGTCGCTCGCCTGCGCCGCCCTGCAGGACTTCCTCGCGTGGTGTGCGCTGGCCGTGGTAGTGGCCGTGGTGAACGCCCAGAGCCCTTGGGCGCTCGGACGGTTGGCGCTGAACACGGTCGTCGTCGTGCTCGTCCTCGGTTGCGTCGTCCGCCCCGCCCTCGGCTGGCTGCTGGCGCCGGAGCGGCGCCGCGCCGTCGGCGGACCGTGGATCCACGCCGTCCTCGTCACCGGGACACTGCTCTCCGCCTGGGTCACCGGCGAGATCGGCCTGGACGCCGTCTTCGGCGCCTTCATGTTCGGCGCGGCGGTGCCCCGCGACCGGATCGACGCCCTCGCGCCCGAGGTCCCGGAGCGCATCGAGCAGGCCGGCCTCCTCCTGCTGCCGGCCTTCTTCACGGTCACGGGGCTGGCCGTCGACCTGACCGGCATCGGGTGGCACGGCCTGGTCATCGTGGCCGCGGTGCTGGTGACGGCCTGCGTCGGCAAGTTCGCCGGTGCCGCCGCCGCTGCCCGGCTCACCGGCTCGACCAGGCGGGAGGCGGCCGCCCTCGGCATCCTGCTCAACGCCCGAGGCCTCACCGAGCTCGTCATCCTGAACGTGGGCCACCGGCTCGGCGTCATCGATACCCGGATGTTCAGCGCGATGGTGGTCATGGCCCTCGTCACGACCCTGATGACCGGGCCGCTGCTGCGACGCGTCGCCCCGCGGGGCACGCCACCACCATCGCTCCGCGCCCGCTCGGCCGCCCCCGAGGCGGTGTCCAGCAACTCCTGACCGTCCGGCCCCGAAGGGGTCAGAAGTCGCGCGGCACCGGTCCACCGGAGATGTCGCGCAGCTGCCTGCGCAGCTCCCTCTCGACGTCGCTGAGCGGCAGGTCGGGGCGGAGCCGCTCCGGGTGGCCCGGCCCGGGACCAGCGGGAGGCGGCGGCGCGACCGGCGGGGCGTACCCCGACAGCTGCCCGAGGGCGATCAGGCCTCGCAGCAGCGAGCGCAGGCAGGAACCGAGCAGTGAGCAGCGCATCCGCCGAGGATGGCGGGCCGCCTCGGAGCGCCCGTACAGCAGCGTTCGAGCGGGTCGGCCACCTCCAGCCGACCGCCACCCCGCTTCAGCCGCGGGAGGCGACGGGGCCGGCTGCGGCACGCCGCCCGGCCACCGCGGCCCTGCCGTGCCATCACGACGCAGCCGACGGCGCCGCCTTCGCGCCCGGCACCGCAACGGACGTGATCAGCTCTCCCGTACGTCCGCGGATGTCGATGCGGACCGGCAGCGTGCGGCGCCGCACGCTGGTCCCGCCGGGCCCGGCCGAGTGCGCCCGGCCCAGCACCTCTGTCACCGCCATGACGAGCGCCGTCGTCACGGCGTCCTCGGTGATCGGCCCGATGTCGTCCCCGAGCCAGTGCAGGACGAGCGCCCACTCGCCGTTTCGGGTCCCCGTGCGGGGCTGGGTGGGCTCCGCGTTCAGACCGAACTCGGCGAGGGCCTCGATCAGCGACTCCACGTCCTGGCCGTCGAGGTGCTGGAAGTTCTCTTCGATGAGCAGCTGTGTCATGAGCGTTCCCCCATGTGGTGGTCGGTCGGACGCGGACTCGGACGGCGCCTGCCGGACGTCGCCCTACGACGATGCCGCGCCAGGGGCAGTCCGGCCCGACGGCCGGGCTCCCCTGACGATCGATCAGTGCTTCTGATGGCGTGGACGGTCGTTCCGGCCCACCCGGTTGCCGCCGCCGGACATCTTGACGCGTTCCGTACGCACGGACGGCCACACGTCGCCACCGCGGGCCGCCGGACGACAGCACGACGGCACGACGGCACGACGGCACGACGGCACGACGAGGCGGCCCCGGTGCACGGATTCCCCGGCACCGGGGCCGCCTCGTGCGCTGAGCGGGGCTCACGCGCCGAGCGGGGCCGCGTCATGCGCTGAGCGGCGGCGATCCGGGCAGCGTCGCGCCCGCCGGGTGGGCGGGCGCAACGGCGGCTTCGGCCCGGTCAGTTCCAGGGGTTGGCCGCCTGGTCGTTGATGGCCGTCCAGAACCGGGTGTTGTTGGGGATGTTGCCGTAGGCCCAGAAGGTCCAGCCACCGGTCTGCGCCAGGTCGGACCCGAAGTGGCCGTCGTGGAACTCGGCCTCGCGCCAGCCGGCCCCGAAGGAGGCCTGGCAGAGGCTGTCCGCCGCGGCCCGGCTGTTGAGCCGGGCGCCCCTGACCGGCCGGCTGAGGGCGACGGTGCCCTGCGCCCAACCGTTGTAGAAGCCGATGCTGATCCCGGACGGGGCCGGGCTGCCGTCGACGTCGAGGCAGAGCACGGGCAGCGAGACCGACGGCGCGGTGTCGCCGTTGCAGGCGTTGCTCGGGCTGCCACCGGGGCCGCCGACCTGGACGGTGCCCTCCGGGCCGTAGGCGACGACGGACCAGGTCATCCCCAGGTGGGTGCCCGGTCCGGTGGCAGCCTCGGCCGGGGCCGCGGACAGCGGGATCAGGGCGGCTGCGGTGACGGCGGTCGCGGTGGCGACGACCTTCTTCAGACGGTTCATCAACTGCTCCTGGTTCGAGGCGTCTCGTCATCGACGGCGACGCCACCTCGGCGGTCCGCGCCGCCTTCGACCTCTCCTACCGCTCGCTCCCCGCCGAGGCCCGGGCCCTGCTCCGGCTGCTCGCCCTGGCCCCGGCCGTCGGCGTCGGCCCCGGCGCGGCAGCCGCCCTGACCGACACCCCCACCGCCGCCGTCCGGCCCATCCTCGATCACCTGGCCACCGCCCACCTGCTCACCCACGAGGACCACCACCGCTACCGGCTCAACGACCTCCTTCGCCTCTACGCCGCCGAACGCTGCACCGCCGAGACCGGTACCGCCGAGCGCCGCGCCGCCCTGGAACGCCTCAGCTCCTGGTACCTCCACCACGCCGACTCCCCCTCGCCGCCACCCACCCCTCCCGTCGCGGACCACCCGTGGAGCCGGGGCCACCACCTGATCGGCCTCCACCTCGACGAATGGGTCGAGGTGGACCGCCTGGCCGCCCTTGCCGCCTGCACGGCGCAAGCACCGGACGCCCCCTGATCCGATCGTGCAGCCCCGCGCGCCACGCCGTGTGCCCCGTCACGCGCCCCGTCATGTGCTGTAGGCATGGGCGGCCATGGCGTCTACCCCGAGTCGTCGACTGCGTCATCGGCGCCCAACTCGCCTTCCCGGCCCCATACTCTGGCTCCCGCCGATGCGGACGCATCGTGTGTCACAGGGGAGGATTTCGTGAAGTCGCTCATGGCAAGGGCCCGTTGGCTGGGCACCGCGGCATCGGTCGGCCTGCTGCTGTCCACCGGAGCCGGGATCGCCACCGCACAGCCCGCCACCACCGCGGCCCCCCAGGTCGTCCCGGTGGGGTACGCGTACCCGACGACCGCCGTCACCCCGGACGGCACGAAGGCCTACGTCGGGGTGACCGACGACCCCCGCGGCACGCCCGCGGTCAAGGTCGTCGACACCCGGACCGGCGGGATCACCGCCCGGCTCACCCTTTCCACCGCCGCGAACTCCTTCGTCGGCGCGCTGGCGATGAGCCCCGACGGCACGCGGCTGTACGCGACCGTGGGGGCGCAGCACCTGGTCACCATCGACACCGACAGCGACACGGTGGCCGCCGACGTCCTGCTCCCGGTCCAGCCGCACCCCGACGGGTACGTGGACGGCTCGCCGAGCTCCCTCGTGGTCAGCCCGGACGGCGCGGGCGTCTACCTGGCCCAGAACGGGCCGCGGCAGCGCTGGGGCTTCCAGCCCGCCCGGGTCCTCGCGTACTCGACCGCCACCGGCGCCTTCACCGCCTCCGTCGGCGTCACCGACTTCAGCGTCGGTTCGATCGTCCTGCGCCCCAACGGCCAGGACCTGTACGTCACCACCGGAGCAGGCCTGGTCCACCTGGCCGCCACGCCCACCTCGCTCACCACCGTCCGCACCCTCACCGCCGGACACGGCGCCTCCGGCGGCGCGGTGCTCAGCCCCGACGGCAGCACGCTGTACGGCCTCGGCGGCTACGAGAGCGACTACCTCGTCGACACCGAGACCGATACCGTCACCGAGAACTTCCACTTCGCACCGGGCAACACCGACCTCCGCTACCCGGTCGTCAGCCCGGACGGGAGCCGCCTGTACTTCATCTCCAAGTCGACCGTCTTCATCGCCCCGGGCGGACCCACCCCTCCCGGCTACCACTACGAGAGCGTGATCCTCTCCTACGACACCGAGGCCCACGCGCTCGTCCCCGCCGAGACGGTGAACCCGCAGAAGGTGGAACTCGCCACCGGCCTGGCACTCGCCCCGGACGGCCACACCTTCTACCTCGGCGGCAACACCTACCCCGGCGGCGTTCCGGGCATCGTCGCCAGCCTGGAGATCATCGAAAACTGACGATCAGTCAATTCCTAGGCGGGTGCCCGGCCCTCGACGATCCGCCGGATCTCGCGCGCCAGGGTGTCGGGGTCACTGGTCGGCACCATGTGGTCGGCGTCGGCCGCCAGTACGTGGCGGCCGACCTCGGCCCGGCCGACGCGGTAAGCATGGGAGGCGTTCACGGCCTCCCGGACCTTCGGGCCCATGCCGGTCGAGGTCCGGACGGCCGAGACCACCGTGAGCGGGATGCCGCCGAGGGCCGGCGGGTTCTCCTTCATGGCGGTCAAGTCCGCGACGACGGAGCCGAGTTCGGCGCCCCGGGTGCGGATGGTGGAGACGGTGAACCCCTCCTCGCGCATCTCGGCCGCGGCGTCCGCCGGAAGGGCGTCGAGCATCGGGCGGAAGGCCCGGGCCAGCAGGCCGGTGCGGGCCAGCAGCATGCTGACCGCCTGCCCGATCCGCTCCTGGCGGCGCACCGAGGGCGCGAACACCAGGTCGCAGGACTCGTCCGTCGGGTCGGCCAGCACCAGGCCCGCGATCCGCTCGGGGCGGGCCGCGGCGGCGAGCCGGACGATCGGCCCGCCCCAGCTGTGCCCGACCAGGACGAACGGGCCGGGGCCGAGGCCGCCGAGGTGGTCGAGCAGGTCGTCGAGGTCCTCGGCGAGGCGGCGCAGCGGGCGCGGCGCCGGGTCCGGCGCGCTGCGGCCGAGCCCGCTGCGGTCGTACGCCACCGTGGCCGCGACCCCGTCCAGCCGGAGCTGCACCGGCGCCCAGTACGAGCGGCTGGAGGCGAGCCCGCCCTCCAGCACGACCGTCGGCACGCCCTCACCGCCGGGCCCCGGCCGCCGCAGGTAGAACAGCTCCCGGCCGTCCCGTGTCCGCGCCCGCCCCGGCTCACCCTGACTGTGCATCCCCGGCACCGCCCTCACCCTCGACCGTCCATCAAGTTTGGTTAGCCTAACCTCACTTCCCTGGTGATCGCGACCACCCGCGGCCGACCCGCAGGGTCGATGGGGCGGCGGGGACGGCGGGGACGGCGGGGACGGCGGGGACGGTCAGAAGTCGGCCACCGTGTCACCGGCCGGACCAGGGCGACAGCCTGTGACCTGGGGTCACAGGATGACCGCCTGTCTGGCTGGCCGCGAGGGCCGTCCGCAGGATGGCCGCATCGGACTCCTGCCCTCCCGTCGCGGCCGCTTCCGCCTGCCGTCCGAAGGCCCGGCCGCTCCCTCGCACGACAAGGTGGTGATCGCTGTGAGCAGCATCTCCGACCCGCCCCGGCCCGAACAGGCCGAGGACGTCCCGCCCCTGGCGCCGGCCCAGGCCTTCGAACGGTGGCGCTACGCGGGAGTGTTCCTCCTGCTGTTCCTGTTCGGCACGGAGACCTTCCTGGTGTCGCCGCTGCTGCCGACCATCGCGGACTCGGTGCACACCACCGAGGCGGCCGCCGCCTCCAGCGTCACCGCCTACGTGCTGGTGTACGCCGTCGCGGCGCCCTTCCTCGGGCTGCTGAGCGACCGGTTCGGCCGCCGCCGCACACTGGTGGCGGGCACCCTGCTGTTCGTCGTGTCCAACGCGGCGGCCGCCCTCTCCACCGGGCTGACGCTGCTGGTCGTCTCCCGCGCGGTGGCCGGGCTGGCGGCGGCCGCGGCCGGGCCGGCGATCTGGGCGCACATCGCCGAGACCGCACCGGAGGCGGTACGCGGCCGGGCCCTCGGCCTGGGCATGGCGCTGTTCTCCTGCGGCCAGGTGATCGGCGTGCCGCTCGGCGGCTTCCTCGCCGGACTGGCCGGCTGGCGGTCGGCGTTCTGGGCGCTGACCATCGGCACCGCGGCGGCCGTGCCGCTGCTGCTGAGCCAGGTCCAGCGCCGTTCGGCGCAGGCGGCCGCGCCGCAGGTGGGGGCGGTCCGGGCGATCCTGGCGGGCTGGGCCGACCCGACGCTGCGGCGCGCCCTGCTGGTCAACACGGTGTTCAACACGGCCAACCTGGGCGCCTACACCTTCCTCGGCGCGGTGCTGGTGCAGCGCTTCGACCTGTCGGTACAGGCCTTGGGCCTGGTGGGCGTGCTGGTCGGTGCGGGCAGCCTGGTCGGCTCGCTGCTGGGCGGCCGGCTCGGGGACCGGGCCAGGACCGCCGGGCGCTCCGACCTGCCGATGCTGCCGCTGTGGGGCGTGCTGCTGGCGGCGGGCGTCGCGCTGGCGGCCAAGGGGCCCGGCCTGGTCCTCGCCCTGGCCGGCGTGGTGGTGTGGTTCCTGGCCTCCGGAGGCTTCGTGACGGACCAGCAGACGCTGGCCGGCACCATCGCCCCGGAGCTGCGGGCGACCTCCAGCGCGTGGCTGACCTCGACCATGTACGCGGGCACCGGCCTGGGCGCCTGGGCGATCGGCACCTTCGGCAACGTCGCGGACGGCACCCTGCTGATCGGCACCGGGCTCGCGCTGGTGGCCGCCCTGGGCGCGCTGGCGGTCAGCCTCGGCCTGCGCCGGTCCGCCGCGTCGGGCGCCTGAGGCCCCGCCGGAACGGCCGGGATGCCCGGCAGGGCCGGCAGGGCCGGCGGCTCAGCCGACCCGGCGCTCCCCCTCCACGCCGCCGACCGCGCGCAACGGATGATCGACGAGTTCGGTCATCCGCGCCCGGTCGGCGGCGCCGTGCGGGGTGAACAGCAGCACCGTCGCGGTCGGGTCGTCCACCGGGTGGAAGGACGACAGCGTCAGCCGGACCGGGCCGAGCCCGGCCGGCTCGACGGTGACGGTGCGGACGGTCAGCTCCGCCACCGAGTGGCACCCCCACCAGTGCCGGAACTCGGGCGCGTCCTCGTCCAGGTGCCGGTAGACCTCGCCGGTGCGGGGGTCGGCCAGGGCGGGGCCGGCCTGCGCCCGGAACTGCTGGAAGACGTTCATCGCGAGCGGCTCCCAGTCGCGGAACACGGCCCGCACCCGGTGGTCGGCGGCCATCACCCACATCAGGTTGCGCCGGTCGGCGGGGACGAACTCGGGCGAGCCCCAGAGCGCGACCCAGGCGGCGTTCCAGCCGAGCAGGTCGAAGTGGCGGTCGAGCAGGACGGCCGGGCTGGTGGGCCAGGAGTCCAGGACCGGCCGGATGGCCTCGGCGAGCCGGCCGGCGCCGTCCTCCGAGGCGGCGGCCGCCGTCGGCTCGTGGTAGCCGGCCAGTCGCATGGCGTGCCGCAGCCCGGCCGCGTCCAGCCGCAGCACCCGGGCGATCGCCTCCAGCACCTGCCGGGAGGCGGTGACCCGCCCCTGCTCGACCCAGGTGTACCAGGCCAGGCCGACGCCGGAGAGGGAGGCGACCTCCTCGCGGCGCAGACCGGGGGTGCGGCGCCGGGTGGTGGCGGTGAGGCCGACGTCGGAGGGCTTGAGGAGCTCGCGATGGGCGCGCAGGAAGGCGCCGAGTTCCCTGCCTGCGGGGGGAGTTGACACGGTTGACTCCTCGGCCCTGGTCGGTGCCGTCGAATGCGGGGGTGTGGGCTGCCACCAGCGTAGACGCAGCCCGCCGCCCACCCCAGGGGTGAGCGGCGGGCTACACATGTTGTTAACGAGACGTCAGCTGCCACAGTCGGACGGGCATGTGGCTGACGTGGCCGCGCTCCTGCTGCCGGCGCCAGGCGCTCTCGCCGACGGCGCGGAAGAAGGCGGGCCGCTGCTGCGCCGGCACCGCGCGGCTGTAGTAGTCCCCGAAGGTGGCGGCGTGGAAGTGCTCGTACTGGGCGGCGCCGTCGACGGTGACCACGGCGTCGCGCTCCAGGTGGCCGGCCACCGCGAGGTGCGGGCCCACCACCGCCGCGAGTTCGTCGACGGTCCTGGTCCGGGTCGCGATCGGCAGCACCCCGGCACGCTCCAGGACGCCGGGCACCTCGTCGTACGGGGTGCCGAGGGCGACCAGGGCGTCGCGGACCAGCTCGTCCTCGCCGCCGAGGCCGCGCTCGTCCCGGGCCGGGTGGTAGGTGGTGAGCAGGAAGCGGCCGCCGGGGGCGAGGTGGGCGGCGGCCCAGGCGAAGATCCGCTCCTCGTCCGGGTACAGCCAGTGCAGCACCGAGGTCTGGGTGATCACGTCGGCCCGGAACGGCAGCGGCTCGGGCACGGTGAGGTCGGCGCGGTGCAGGGCGACCCGCTCGCCGTAGGGCTGGAGCCGGGCGGCGGCCTCGGCGATGCGGTGCTCGGAGCGTTCCAGGCCGACGGCGCGCCGCAGGGAGGGGAAGCGCTCCAGGGCCTCCTGGAGCAGCTGGCCGATCCCGCTGCCGAGGTCGATCAGGGACTCGGGGGCTCCGGTGACCTGGTCGAGCACCCAGTCACGGTCCTGGACCTGGCGCAGCCGGCTGGCGTCGGCGTACCCCGCGAGGGTGCGGGCCTGGATCTCGACGGCGGACGTGCTCACGGCTGGTTCTCCTCCACGGTGGACGGCTGTGCGGTGGACGGCTGGTCGGTAGCTGGCTGCTCCGCGGCGGACGGCTCCGCGGCGGCGGGCTGCTCCGCGACACCCTGGTCGACCAGCTTCAGCAGCCGTTCGCGGGCGGCGCTCTGGTCGTAGCGCTTGAAGAGGTTGATCCGGTTGCGGGCCAGGTCGCCCCGGTGCACGTACTCGTAGAGGTCCTGGCGCTGGCCGAAGCCGTCGCCGGTCAGCTCCCAGGCGATCCGGAAGAGCCGGGCCTTGCGTTCGGCGTCGATGTCCCGGCCGCGCATGTAGCGGTCCAGGTGCGGGCGCAGCCGGGGGTTGGCGAGGTCCCCGGCGGTGGGCTGGATGAGCAGCCCGGAGGCGCCGATCTTGCGGACGATCTCGACCGCGCTGCCGGCCACCTCGGCCGACCAGACCCGGGAGGCCGCCGTGTCGCCGGGGGCGAACAGGCCGCCGTCGGTGAGGCCGCCGCGCGCCTCGGCGGCGTCGAGGAAGTACTCGGTCAGTTCGGCGTACCCGGCGAGGCGGCCCAGGTCCTCCTGGATGTTGCGGAAGCCGTCCACGCCGATCGACTCGGCGACCAGGGTGGCACTGGCCAGCAGGGTCCGCAGCCGCTCGCGGTAGCGGATGTGGCCGACGTAGGCGCTCCAGGCGTTGATCCGGCCGAGGCCGGTGCGCGCCAGGTTCGCGTCGCGCAGCAGGAAGACGCGGTCCCAGGGCACCAGGACGTCGTCGAAGAAGAGCATCGCGTCCTGCTCGTCGAACCGCGCGCCGAGCGGGTGGGCGTGCCCCCAGGAGGCGCTGCCGAGCGGTTCGCGGGCGAGGGTGATCAGGCCGGGGGTGTTGAGCGGCAGGGCGAACCAGGTCACGAACTGCTCGCCCCGGCCCTCGGTGAACGACGCCGAGAGGTAGACCAGCACCTCGTGGGCGATCGGGGCGAGCGTGGTGAGCTGCTTGGCGCCGCGCACCACGATGCCCCGGTCGTTCTCCTCCACGACGCGCAGGGCGAGGTCGGGGTCGTCCAGCGGGTTGGCGGAGCGGTCGATCTGCGGGTCGCCGAGGGCGTGCGAGAGGACCAGGTCGTTGCTCGCGCAATGCCGGTACCACGCCTCGGCGTTGGCGCCGAAGCGCGGGTCGGCGCCGGCCAGCCGGTGCCGGAAGTCGTAGACGCCGACGGCGATCGAGGCCATGAAGGCGGGTGAGCGGCCCTGCTGTCCGAGCGCCTCGGCGTGCCACAGTTCGGCGCTGCGGCGCTGGAGCCGCAGGTCCTCCAGGGTGCGCGGGGGCTGGTAGGCGCGGGCGAGCCGCAGGCCGCTGTCCGGGCCCTCCCAGGTGAGCAGGTCGCGGTGGGCCGGGTCGTGCTGGAGGTCGATCAGGCGGGCCAGTTCGTCCACGGCCGGGCGGAACGCGGGGTGTTCGGCGGGGTTCGCGATGCGCTTGCCGTCGAGGTAGAGCTCGCGGCCGTCGTCCAGTTCGGCCCGGTACCGGTCGCCGGTCAGCAGGCCGCGGGCGGTGGCGGGTGCGCCGCGGCCGGTGATGGTGCCCAGCAGTGTCATGCGCCAACTCCGTTTGATGTCAAGGGTTCAAGGGTTCAAGGGCTTCGGGTCGATCACGCGGTACCGGCCGTCGTGGTAGAGCAGCGGGTCGCCGTCGCCGCGGTCCGCGGCGGCGACCCGGCCGACCAGGATGGTGTGGTCGCCGCCGGGCAGGGTGCCGTGCAGCCGGCAGTCGAACCAGGCCAGGGCGTCGTCGACGAGCGGGGCGCCGGTGACGGCCGTGCGCATCGGCACCGCGGTGAAGCCGCCGAGCGCACGCCCGGCCCCGGGGGTGGCGAAGCGCCGGGCCACCGCCGACTGGCCGTCCGTCAGGACCGAAAGGCCGAACCGTCCGGCGGCGCGGGCCGCGGCCACGAGCGGGCTGTGGCGGCTGACCGCGACGGTGACCAGCAGCGGGTCGAGGGAGAGGGTGTTGAAGGAGGAGACCGTCTTGGCGAAGACCTCCTCGTCCGATCGGGTGGTGACCACCGCGACCCCGGTGGTCCAGCCGCGGGAGGCGGCCCGGAAGGCCTCCTCGGTGGCCTTCGCCGTGGTCACGGCCGCCGCGGGGCCGCTCATCGCAGCCCCACCCGGTAGGCGCGCAGCCACTCGTCGACCTGGACCAGGTGGTCGAGGCCGCCGACCGGGTTCGGCGCGGTGCGCGGGCTGGGCAGCGGGCGGCCCTCGGCGAGCAGCCGGCGGACCAGCTCGCGGTCCACCAGCTCGAAGACCGGCGCGTTCGGGTCGGCCAGCAGCTCGTGCGCCCGGGCGGTGAGCACCTCGGTGTAGCGGACGGCCGGGGTGGAGGGGTAGCCGCTCTTGGGCCGGTCGGCGACCTGCGGCGGGAGGAGGTCCCGGACGGCGTCGCGGAACAGGCCCTTGGCCCGCCCGTCCGGCGCCTTGAGCGCCCACGGGACGTTCCACAGGTACTCCACCAGGCGGTGGTCGCAGAACGGCACTCGCACCTCCAGGCCGACCGACATCGACACCCGGTCCACCCGGTCCAGCAGCGGGGGGAGCCAGCGGGTGAGCGCGAGGTGGAAGACCTCGCGGATCCGCGCGTCGGCGGCCGACTCGCCGGGCAGGCGCGACACCTCGCCGAGCGAGCGGTGGTAGGCGGCGGCGGTGTACTCCTCGGGGCGTACCTCGGCGCGGACGTCCGGGCGCAGCAGGTCCGCCGGCGTGGCCTTGCCGTGCAGCCACGGGAAGGTCGGCGCGGCGACGGCCTGCGCGTCGTGGAAGTACGGGTAGCCGCCGAAGATCTCGTCCGCGGCCTCGCCGGAGAGTGCGACCGTGGAGCGCCGCCGCACCTCGCGGAAGAGCAGGTGCAGCGAGGCGTCCATCTCGCCCCAGCCGGGCCGGTCCCGGGCGCGCAGGACGGCGTCGCGGGCGTCCAGCAGGTCGTCGTCGGGCACCAGGACGGTGGTGTGCAGGGTGCCGATGTGCTCGGCGGCGGCCTGCACGTACGGGGCGTCGAGGGTGGTCCGCCAGGCGTCCGGGGTGCGGTCGGTGCTGCCGGGGAAGTCGACCGAGAAGCTGGCGATCTTCCCGTGGCCGGCCCGCTCGCGGGCGGCCGCGGCCAGCGCGGTGACGGCGCTGGAGTCGACGCCGCCGGAGAGCAGGGTGCACAGCGGCACGTCGCTGATCAGCTGCCGCTCGACGGCGTCGGCGAGCAGGTCCCGGACGGTGCCGCGGGTGGTCGCGGCGTCGTCCCGGTGCTCGGCCGACTCCAGCCGCCAGTAGCGGAGTTCGCGGGTGGCGCCGCGGCCGACGACCACCAGGTGGCCGGGCCGGACTTCGTGCAGCCCGCGGAACAGGCCGTGGCCGGCGCTCGGCGCGGCGGGCAGCGCGAACAGTTCGGCGATGCCCTCGGCGTCCAGTTCGGCGCGGAACAGCGGGTTCGCGAGCACCGCCTTGGGCTCGGAGCCGAACAGCACCCCGGTGGCGTGGGCGTGCCAGTACAACGGCTTGATGCCGAGGTGGTCGCGGACCAGCAGCAGTTCCTCGCGCGCGGCGTCCCACAGGGCGTAGGCGAAGATGCCGTTGAACCTGGTCGGCGCGTCCTTGCCCCACTGGAGGTGGGCCCGCAGGACCACCTCGGTGTCGGAGCGGGTCCGGAAGACGTGCCCGAGGGCCTCCAGTTGCGCGCGCAGCTCGCGGTGGTTGTAGAGCTCCCCGTTGTAGCAGAGCACGGCGCCGGCGTCGGGCCCCGGGCGGTCGGCGAGCGGCTGGGCCCCGCCGTCCAGGTCGATCACGGACAGCCGGCGGTGGCCGAACGCGGCGTGCCGGGAGAGCCAGACGCCGTCCGCGTCCGGGCCGCGGCAGGCCAGGGTGGCGGTCATCTCCCGGACCGTCCGCGCCTGGTGGCGCAGGTCGGTGTCCCAGTCGATCCAGCCGGTGACACCGCACATCTCAGGACTCCCCCGGTTCGTCGTTGGCGGCGGGCCCGGCTGCGGCGCTCGACTCCCAGCGGCAGCCGTGGCCGGTCGGGCCGTTGGTCAGGCGGTGCGCGGGCCGGTAGCCCTTGGCGCGGATGTTGGCGGACAGCGCCTCGGTGCAGTAGGTGCAGGGCGAGGCGAGGGTCAGCTGGACGCCCGAGCGGCGGGCCTTCTCGCGGTAGTCCCAGATCGCACAGTGCGTGATGGTGAGCGCCGCGTGCTCGGCGTCGGGCGGCTCCTCGTCGTCGAACTCGTACTCCGAGCCGTACAGTTCGGCCTGCCGGGCGATCCGGTGGATCGGGTCGGCGGCGCCCCGGCCGTGGTCGGGTTCGACCTCGCGGTGCACCTCGGCATTGGACCGGGCCCAGTCCCCCAGCCCCTCCTCGCCGTAGCGGCGCACGAGGAAACGTTCCATCAGTGCCTGGTCGCGGAAGAACACCCGCTGCCACTCCGGGGCCGGGGCGTCCGGCGCGGGGAGGTCGGCGAAGAGCTCGGACTGCAGCACGAACCAGTCGGTCAGGTGCAGCCCGTTCCCGCGCGACACCAGGTACCGCGTCAGGCCCGCCTCGGCCTCGTGCAGCCGCTGGCGCCAGAGCGCCGACCGCTCGGCGTCCGACATCGCGCGGTACGGGGACCTCGGCTGCTCCGCGCCGGGGCTCCGGTGGCTCGCGGCGGCCAGCACCGCCGTGCGCGGGCCGGCGTCGGCACCCGCCGCACCGGTGGAACCGGTCGGACCGCCGGTCCTGTCGGACACACCCCCCATCGGGCCATCTCCCTTCGGCTGGACGATCCTTCGGACCGTCGTGTGGTGGTCGTTTCCCGCCACGCTACGGAGCCGGCCGGGCGCCCCGGTAGCCCCGAACGGCGCCGCTCAGGGCGCCGATCGTCGCCTCGCGCATGCTCCGAAGGTCACCCGCGGGAGGCGGCCGGAACACGACGGAGGGCGGGCCCCGCGTGCTGCGGGGCCCGCCCTCCGGAGAGTGGTGACGGAGATGTGCTGGAACGAACTACCCGGCGAGGCCGTGCCGGTGGGCGTAGAGCGCGGCGCGCAGCCGGTCGGGCTGCCCGATCTTGCGCATGGCCTGGGTGAGGTGCTTCTTCACGGTCGCCTCGGCCAGGGCGAGCTCCCGCCCGATCTCGGCGTTGCTCAGCCCGAGCCCGAGCTGGACCAGCACCTCGTGCTCACGATCCGTCAGTCCGGCGTGCTGCGGCGCCAGTTCGCCGACGTGCTGAGGGGGAGCCGCCGCGTGGGTCCGGGCCGGCGGCGGCGCCGGCAGGAACACCGACCCGCCCGCCGCGGCGAGTTGGACGGCGCTGATGATCCGGTCCTCGGCCAGGTCGAGCGGAAAGCAGCCGCTGGCCCCGGCCAGCAGCATCCGGCTCGCCTCGGCGGTCGACTCGGCCCGGCGCAGCAGCAGCACCCGGGCGTCGGGCGCCGCGTCCGGGCCGCGCAGCGCCACCACGACGGCGAGGTCGGCCTCCAGGCTCGCGCCGCGGCCGAGCAGGATGACGTCGGGGGCGACCCGGCGCACGGCGGCCACCGCGCGCAGCGGGTCGCCGGTGGACCCGACCACGGCCAGCCCGGGCACGGTCGTCAGCACGCTGCGCAGCCCGGCGCTGGCCACCGAGTGCCGCTCGACCAGGAACACCCGGGCGTCGGCGGTGCGGTCGCGGTCCTCCTCCACGCACATCGGATGGCCGCACCCGCAACCGGTGGCGGTCGGCCCGACCGACGGTGGCGGCGTCACCGTCTCCGCCAGCAGCTGGTGACCGGCGATCAGGTCGAGCGGGTTGTCGATCTCGGCCTGTGCCGGTGGTGCGGCGTGCACCGGCGGCGCGCCCGCGGCGGGGGCGTCCACCAGGGTGGCGCCGCCGCAGGCGCCGCGTCGGGCGGGAATCCGGCGGCCGCGCGGGCCGGCCGGGACGGCGAGCTTGCTCACTGCTGCCATCGCGCACCCCCGGGGGCGGAGGCAGGGCGTCTGAGGTACGGCATGGCGATACGGTCCCCTTGCTGGTGGCGGGCCGGCCCGGTGGGCACGGGTGCTGCGGCGAGGATCCGTCGAGGACGCGCACGGGCGTCGGCTGCGGAATCCGGGACTGGGGAGGGGCGCCGACCGCAGCGGCTGGGAACGGGGCGGTCAGCGCGCAGCGCGCGGGCGACAGAGCTCGTCGAAACACCGTCGGTGCCACGAGCCGCCGATCCCGACCAGGGTGATGTCGGTCCGCCGAATAGCCATGCGGGGAACCCTAGGTCCGGTTCCTTGTGCAGGTCAAGGACAGAACCGGGGCTCGGCGCCCTGGGCAGTGGCGGTCCTGGCACTCCGGATGCTGTGACCAGGAGTAACAGCATCAAGTGCTGACTGGCTGTCCGGGCCACCGGTCCGCAACGCTCCTTCAAGCGGCCGCAGCTGCCGGAGCGGCACCGATGTCCCCCGTCCCACGGACCGCCCGACCCGTGCTCCGGCACCCGATCCCGCCCCGACGCGGCATCCGCCCCCCGGCGAACGGCCCGTCCCACGGCCCCGGTCCGGCGGTCCAGCACCCCGGACGCCGCCGGTGACTGCCGGTTACCACCGCCGACCGTCCCGAACCGCTCCCCGAACCGCCCCTCCCGGAAGGACCACCAGCCCCATGCCCGCCCCGCCCAACCGGCCCGCCGCCGGCCAGTCCGGCGCCACGCCACGGAGGGCCGGGTGACCCGCTTCCTGCTGCGCCGCCTCCTGCTGGCCGTACCGACCCTGCTCGGCGTCACCGCCGTCGTCTTCGCGACCGTCACGCTCGTCCCCGGCGATCCGGTGGCCCTCTTCCTCGGGCCGGGCGCACCGCCCGAGGCCCGCCGCGAGCTCTCCGAACGGCTCGGCCTGGACCAGCCGTTGCCCGTCCGCTACGCCTCCTGGCTCTGGCACGCGCTCACCGGCGACCTCGGCACCTCCGTCTCCGGTCAGCGCCCGGTCGCCGACCTGCTGCTCCCGGCGCTCGGCCAGACGCTGACCCTGACCGCGGCCGCCTTCCTGCTGGTGCTGGTCGGCGGGGTGGCGCTGGGCGCCGTCGGCGCGCTGCGCCCGCGCGGCCCCGGCGGGCGGATCTCCGGCGCGCTGTCCGCCCTCGCGGTCTCCGCCCCGCAGTACTCGGTGGCCCTGCTGCTGATCGCCGTCTTCGCCGTGGGCCTGCGCTGGCTGCCGGCCGGGGGCACGCACGACGTGTTCGGCTCCGGCGGCCTGCCCGACCTGGCCCGCCACCTGGTCCTGCCGGCCGTGGCCGCCGCGCTCGTCCCGCTCGGGCTCACCGCCCGGGTGTTCCGGGCCGCGCTGGGGGGCGTGCTGGCCGGCGAGCTGGCCGACTCGCTGCGCGCCCGCGGCCTGCGCCCGGCCACCGTGCTGCGGCACTGCGTGCACAACGCCTCGCCGGCACTGCTGACCATCGGCGGCCTGCAACTCGCCTACCTCCTGGAAGGGGTGATCTTCGTGGAGACCCTGTTCGCCTGGCCGGGCGTCGGCCGGCTGCTGTACGACGCCCTCACCTCCCGCGACCTGCCCCTGGTGCAGGGCGGGGTGCTGGTGGTGGCGGTCGCGTTCGTCGGCGTCAACATCCTCGTGGACGCGGCGCACGCGGCGATCGACCCGCGAGTAAGGAACTGATGTGACGTCACGTGTCCTCAGCCGGGGCAACCTCGGCCTGACCGTCCCCGCCGCCCTCGCGGCTCTGCTGGTCCTGCTCGCGCTCGCCGCGCCGCTGGTCGCCCCGTACGACCCGGCCGCCGGGCGGCTGGCGGACCGGCTGCTCGACCCGGGCAGCCCCGGCCACCTGCTCGGCACCGACGGCCAGGGCCGCGACCTGCTCAGCCGGCTGATCTGGGCCGGGCGCGCCTCGCTCACCGGCGGGCTCGTCCCGGTCGCGGTGGCCGCCGTCGTCGGCACCCTGCTCGGCGTCGTGGCCGGGCTCGGCGGCCGGACCACCGAACAGGCCCTGCTGCGCCTGCTGGACGTGCTCTACGCCTTCCCCGGGGTGCTGCTGGCGATCGCCATCGCCTCGCTGCTCACGCCCGGCCTGGGCGCGACCGTGCTCGCGCTGTCGGTGGTGCTCACCCCCGCGGTGGCGCGGGTCGCGTTCACCGAGACCCGGCGGGTCCGGGCCGCCGAGTACCTGGTGGCCGCCCGGGTCAGCGGCGCCGGCTGGGGGTCGCTGGTCCTGCGCCAGGTCGCCCCGGTGGTGGCGCCGGTGGTCCTGGTGTACGCGTCCTCGCTGGTCGGGCTGGCCATCATGTACGCCGCCGGGCTGTCCTTCCTCGGGCTCGGGGTCGCCCCGCCCACCGCCGAGTGGGGCGCGATGCTGGAGGAGCTGCGGCCCTCGCTGCTCACCCACCCCTGGGTGGCGGTCCTGCCGGCCCTGGTCATCATCGCCGTCTCGGTCGTCTTCAACACCCTCGGCGAGACACTGCGCACCCGCGTCGGCGACACCGGCGCCCTGCTGGCGCACGCCGCCCCCGCCGCCGCGAGCCGGTCCACCGACCAGTCCGCCGACCGCTCAGCCGACCGCTCGGCCGACGGCTCGGCCCGGCCGGGAGCCGCGAAGCGGGTGGGCGCATGAGCACGCTGCTGGAGATCAACGGCCTGACCGTCGAGTACCCCGGCGGGGTCCGGGCCGTCGACGACGTCTCCCTCACCCTGCCCGCCGGCCGCTCCCTGGTGCTGCTCGGCGAATCCGGCAGCGGCAAGACCACCGTCGCCCGCACGGTGCTCGGGCTGCCGGGGCACGGCGCCGCCGTCACCGGAGGCGTCCGGCTCGCCGGGACGGACCTGCGGGCGCTCGGCGAACGCGCACTGGCCGACGTCCGCGGCCGGCGGATCGGCTACGTTCCGCAGGACCCGGCCGCCTCGCTCGACCCACTGCGCCGGATCGGCCCGCAGCTCGCCGAGGTGCTGCGGCGGCACGGGATCGCCGCCGACCGCCGGGCCGCCCGCGCGGCCGTGCCGAAGCTGCTCGCCACCGCCGGCATCCCGGACCCGGAACGCGTCGCCCGGGCCTACCCGCACGAGCTCTCCGGCGGCCTGCGCCAGCGCGCCGCCATCGCCGTCGCGATCTGCTGCGGCCCGGAACTGCTGATCGCCGACGAGCCGACCACCGCGCTCGACGCGCTGATCCGCGGGCGGATCCTCGACCTGTTCACCACCCTGCGCGCCGACTGCGGCATCGCCCTGCTGCTGGTCACCCACGACCTCGCGGCGGCCCGCCGGATCGGCGGCACCGTGGCGGTCATGCGGGCCGGCCGGATCGTCGAACTCGGGCCCGCCGAGCGGGTGCTGGGCGACCCGGAACACGCCTTCACCGCCGCCCTGGTGGCCGCCGAACCAGGAGCCCGCCGATGAACGCCGTAGCCCACACCCGGCCGGACGCCGTCCCCGCCCGCCCGGGCCCGGTCCTGGTCGTCGACGCCGTCACCAAGCGCTACGGCGACCGGACCGCCCTGGACGCCGTCAGCCTCACCGTCGCGCCGGGCGAGACCGTCGGCCTGGTCGGCGAATCCGGCTCGGGGAAGTCCACCCTGGCCCGGCTCGCCCTCGGGGTGCTCGCCCCCGACGCCGGCAGCGTCCGCTTCGCCGGCCGCGATCCGTACCGGCTGCGCGGCCGCGCCGACCGGGCGCTGCGGGGCCGGCTCCAGTTCGTCCCGCAGGACCCGCGCGGATCACTCAACCCCAGCCTGCGCGCCGGGGAGGCGGTCGCCTTCGCGCTGCGCCTGCACGGCACGCCGCGCGCCGAACGCGCCGCGGCCGTCGCCCGGCTCTTCACCCAGGTCGGCCTGGAGCCCGCGCTCGCCGACCGCTACCCGCGGGAGCTGTCCGGCGGGCAGCTCCAGCGGGTGGCCGTCGCCCGGGCCCTGGCCACCGGGCCGGACCTGGTGGTCTGCGACGAACCGACCTCCGCCCTCGACCGCAGCGTGCAGGCCCGCCTGCTCGACCTGCTGACCGACCTCCAGGAACGCACCGGCCTGGCCTACCTGTTCATCTCCCACGACCTCGCCGTCGTCCGGCACCTCGCCCACCGGGTGCTGGTGCTGCGGCACGGCCGGGTGGTCGAGGAGGGCCCGGCCGGCCTGCTCTGGGACTCCCCCGCGCACCCGTACACCCGGGCGCTGCTGGAGGCCGCCACCGGCGTCGCGTGACCCGCCGCCGAAGCTCCGTACCGACACACCGACACACCGACACATCGCCGCACCACCGAACCCCCGCACCTCCGCACCACCGAACCGACGAGGAATCGCCATGACGCGCACCAGCCGTATCCGCTCCAGAGCCGTCGCCCTGCCGGCCGCCGCCGTTCTGCTCGCGGCGGCGGCCGGCTGCGCCGGCTCCGACGGCGGCGGCTCCGCGGGGGCGGGCGGCGGTGACGGCCGCGGCGGCACCCTGGTCATCGGCGCCACCGGCAAACTCCCCAACCCCGACACGGTGATCGGCGGCGCCGGCTTCGAGGGCAAGCGGCTGGTCTCCTTCCAGCTCTACGAGGGCCTCACCCGGTACGAACTGCTCAAGGACACCGACAAGCCGCCGGTCGTCACCGGCGCCCTGGCCACCGACTGGCAGGTCGCCGCCGACGCCAGGACGTGGACCTTCACCCTCCGCAAGGGCGTCACGTTCCAGGACGGCACCCCGTTCGACGCCGACGCCGTGGTCTTCAACCTGGCCCGCTACCTCGACAAGAAGAGCCCCGAGTACACCGACGCCCTCGGCGCCGCCGCCGCCGAGTACGCGGGCGACATCGTCTCGTACCGCAAGACCGACGCCGACCACGTCGAACTGGTCACCAAGGACCCCAACGGCCACTTCCCCGAGGACCTCGCGCACGTCCTGATCGCGAGCCCCACCGCCGTCCGCAAGTCCGGCTCGGCGGACTTCGCCCGGCACCCGGTCGGCACCGGCCCCTTCTCGTTCGTCTCGCAGACCGAGGGCCAGCAGATCGAGCTGGCCGCCAACAAGGGCTACTGGCGCGGCGCCCCCAGGCTCGACCGGCTCGTGATCAAGGCGCTGCCGGACGCCGCGGCCCGCACCGCCGCCCTGCGCTCCGGCGGCGTGAACTGGATCGAATACCCGAACCCGGACGACATCGACAGCCTCAAGGCCGACGGCGTCCAGATCGCCACCAACAGCTACGACCACCTCTGGTACTGGATCCTGGACACCTCCAAGGCGCCCTGGGACAACCCGCTGGTCCGCAGGGCCGCCAACTTCGCGATCGACCGCAAGGCCATCGCCGAGAAGCTGCTGCACGGCACCGCCGACCCGGCCTACCAGACCGCGCCGCGCGCCACCGCCGCCTACGACCCCGCCGGCGACGTCTACTCCTACGACCCCGCCAAGGCCCGGCAGTTGCTCGCCGAGGCCGGCGTCCCGAACGGCTTCAGCACCTCCGTCACCGTGCCCACCGGCGGCAGCGGCAACCTGCTGCCGGTGCCGATCGCCGAGGCCCTCCAGCGGGATCTCGCCGCCGTCGGCATCAAGGTCGAGCTGCGCACCACCGACTGGACCACGCTGATCGGCGCCGAGGCCAAGGGCCAGGTGGCGCTCGGCTCGGACGCCGTCGCCCAGTCCACCACACTGTTCCAGTCCGAGGCGCTGCTCCCGCTGTTCATCGGCTCCAAGAGCCCGTTCTGGACCGGCCACTACACCAATCCGCAGGTCGACGAGCTGCTCGCGTCGTCGGCCGCGAACGCCGACCAGGCCGCCCGGCAGGCCGGGTACCGCAAGGCGCTCGCGCTGGTCACCCAGGACGCGCCCTGGCTGTTCGTGGTCAACGACCGCAATCCGAGGGCCCTTTCGCCGAAGGTCCAGGGGCTCGTGCAGCCGCAGTCCTGGTTCCTCGACCTGACCACCGTGTGGGTCCGCTGACCCGCGGACACCGCCTCTCCCCCGGCTCCGAAGAGCACCGCGCACCACAGGAAGGACGGCCATCCCGATGACCGACCCGCACCGACCGCACCACCACAGCGGGACCGTCCCGCCCGGCTCCGCGCACGGCCCCGTGCCCGCCGCGCCGCCCAAGTGGGGCATCACCCTCCCGCTGCCCGGCCTGACCATCGACCGGCACCGGTTCCTGGTCGAGCGGCTGCCCGACCTCGGCTACACCGACGTGTGGAGCGCCGAGGGCGGCGGCACCGACGCCTTCACCCCGCTGGCCGCCACGGCGGCCTGGTCCCCCTCGCTGCGGATCGGCACCGGCATCGTCCCGGTGCACACCCGCGGCCCGGCCGTGCTCGCCCAGACCGCCGCGACGCTCGCCCAACTCGCCCCGGGCCGCCTGCTGCTGGGCATCGGCGCCTCGGTGCCCGCGCACGTCACCGACATCAACGGCATCCCGTTCGACGAGCCGTTCAAGCGGACCAGGGACGTCCTGCGCTTCGTCACCCGGGCGCTGCGCGGCGAGTACGTCACCGGCGGGTTCGACACCTTCGACATCACCGGCTACCGGCTGCCGCACCCGCCGACCGAGCCGGTCAAGGTCATCCTGGGCGCGCTGCGGCCCAACATGCTCCGGCTCGGCTTCAACGAGGGCGACGGCGCCATCACCAACCTGCTGTTCCCGCACGACGTGCCGAAGATCCTGGACGCCGTCGGCCCGCAGCCGCCCGGGAAGGAGCTGGTCGTCAAGGTCTTCGTCTGCCCCACCGAGGACACCGACTACGCCCACCGCGCCAGCCGGCCGTTCCTCGCCTGGATCCTCAACCGCGAGCCGTACCGCAAGTTCCACGAGTGGCTGGGCCACGGCGAGCTCCTCGCCGAGACCCACCGTCTCTGGGCGGCCGGCGACCCGGAGGGCGCCCAGAAGGCGCTGCCCGACGAGGTCGTCGACGGGCTGTTCATCAGCGGCTCGCCGGAGGAGTGCCGGGAGCGCATCCTCGCCTACCACCGCCCCGGTGTCACCACCATCCAGCTGTACGTGTCGCTGCCGCCCGAGGTGTTCGTCAGCCGCGCCAAGCTGCTCGACACCCTGGCCCGGCTCGGGCCGGCCGCCCTCTGACCGTCGCGCCCCGACCGCTTCACCCTCACCCCTGCCACCCTCACGACGCTCACGACCGGAGGAGAGCCGTGCCACTCGAAATCCGCGGCGGGGTCCGCGCCGCACCCGTCCCCGGCCACACCGCGCAGGAACGCCAGGCCCTGCGCTGGGCCCCCGACGGCCGCGACCGCACCGCCGACCCCGCGTACGTCACCCGCACCGCGCGGGAGAACGAGGAGGACGGGCTGGACAGCGCCCTGGTGGTGCAGTCCAGTTCGTGGCCCGACCCGTGGCTGGTGGCCTCGTGGGCCCTGGCCGCCACCACACGGCTGCGCATCGCGGTCGCCCACCGGGTCGGCACCACCGCGCCGACCGTCGCCGCCCGCTCCCTCGCGACCCTGGACCGCCTCTCCGGCGGGCGGGCGGCGGCCCACGTCATCATCGGCTCCAGCGACCACGACACGGCCCGCGACGGCGACCTCCTGGACAAGCAGGAGCGCTACCGCCGGGCCGACGAGTACCTCGACCTGTTCACCCGCTACCTCGCCGCCGACCAGGACATCGACCACAAGGGCGAGTTCTACACCGTGTCCGCGGCCCGGCCCGGCCTGCACCCCAGACCCGGCGGCGAGCTGCTCTCCTTCGGCGGCTCGTCACCGCAGGGCCTCGACCTGGCGGCCCGCTACGCGGAGGTGTACGCCGTCAGCCCGCTGCCGCTGCCGGACACCCGGCGGCGGATCGCCCAGGTCCGCACCGCCGCCGCCGCGCACGGCCGGACCCTGCGGATCTGGCGGCACGTCACCGTCGTCCTCGCCGACACCGACGAGGCGGCCCGCGACCGCGTCCGCCGGCTGCGCCGCGACGCCCTGCGCCTCACCTCCGGCGGCGGCGGGCCCTGGACGGAAGCCGTTCAGCTCGACCGCGACCGAGAGCGCGGCCGCTCCGACCCGGCCCGGGGCGACGAGCAGGTCGCCGCCTACATCCGCCGCTCCCTCACCGCCGCCTACGCCGGCTCCCCCGCCACCGTCGCCGCCCGCATCGGCCTGCTCCGCTCGGCCGGCGTGGACATCGTCCAGCTCGACCTCCCCGTCGAGACCGACCAGGACCGCGAGCTGCGCCGCAGCCTCGTCCGCCACCTCCGCACCGGCCTGGGCACCCCCGCCGACCGCCGCGTCTGGTGACCGGCGCCCCCGTTCGGCCGGGGGGGGGGGGGGGGCCCCCGCCCCCCCCCCCCCCCCCGGGCCCCCGCAGTTGCCCCGGGTGTTTTGTTTGTGGGGTTTTGGGG
>NZ_JBHXMU010000051.1:0-4178 GCF_042720685.1 Kitasatospora sp. NPDC058492 | reverse complement strand
GGCCCCCCCCCCCCGCCCGGCCGGGCCCCCCCCCGGCCCCCCCGGGTTGTGGTCCGCGGCCCCCCTGTGGGCCGGGGGTGGCGGGGGACCCCCCCCCCCCCCCGGCCACGCCGGGCCCCTGACAGTGCCCAGATGTCTAGATGTTGGGGTTGATCGGACGGTCGCTGTCGGAGTGGTGCCAGTCGAACTCCTGGGTCTGCCCCATGCTCGCGTTCCGCCCCAGCGTCCAGAGTTCGTAGGAGGACCGCGGGCCCTGGTTGCCGGTGTAGGTCAGGCAGGCGCCGGCGGCGTTGCACACGCTGCGGTCGGTGTTGAACGTCCAACGCTGGTTCGGGTCGCCCCCGTTGCACCCCACCGCCTTGGCGCCCGGGCCGTCGGACGGGCCGCTCGGGACGTGGCCCCACAGGCAACGGCCGTCGTTGGTGCTGCGGATGAGGCCTTCCGGCGAGACGAACCAGAACTGGTTCCAGGAGCCGTCGCACGGGCGCAGGACGACCGGCCGGCCGTCGCCGTTGGTCTGCCGGTACTCGTCCAAGCAGTAGTAGGTGCCGTTGGGGCCGCCGCTGGCCGGGCGGGCGAGCGCCACGAGGGAACCGTAGGCGTAGGGCTGCGGATTGACGGGGTCGGCCTGCGCGGCGGCGACGGGCAACGAGACGCTCAGGCCGATCGCGAGTGCCAGTGCTGAGACGATCTTTCGGGCGGACTTCATGAGGTCCGACACCTCTCTCTCTGACGTCGGGTCACTGCGGAATGCGGCCATCCTGGCAGCGGAGTTGAGGGCCTGGGCAGCTTTCCGAACGATCCCGAACAAACGGGAGTGTATGGATTTCGCCATTTGATTCACCTCAGTTGACAGGAACCTCCGGCGCGAAGAGGCTGTTCACGCAGGCCCGGCGGGGGGGAGGACAGAGCTTTGACCTGGTCACCTATGCGCACCACGGCGGCCCCGTGCTCCTGCCGGGCAGCCGAGGTCAACTCCGATGTGACGCTAGCCCGTTCGCAGTCCTTGGACGCACTCGCCGAGTCCCTCACCCTGCTCAGGCAGGAGGCCGGCAGCCCCTCCTACTCGACCATCGTCCGGCGGATCAGCTCCGTCCGGGCAGCCCGCGGCGTCCCGGCCGGGGAACGCACACCCGGGCGGATCACCGTCTACGACTGCTTCCGCAGCGGACGCCAACGCCTGGACGTCGAACTGCTCTCCGACATCGTCCAGGCCCTCGGCGCGGACCCGGGCCCCTGGCGCCGCGCCTACCGCGCCGCCTCCCGGTGATCGCCGGCTATCCGCGGTCCGGACGCGGAGCGGCCGGGCCGGCCGGGGCCGTCTCCGGCTTCGCGTGGAGGATCTCGCGGGCCTGCTCCGCCGCGCGGACGATGCTCTCGGAGACGAAGTCGACGAAGCGGGCGATGTTCTCCAGGCGGGTGGCGGCCGGGGTCTGCGGGCCGAGGACGCCGACGCCCTGCCGCGCGACCTCGACGAGGTGGGCCGTGGCGCGGGCGCTGGCCATCATCGACTGGTACCAGACGTCGTCGTCGACGACGTAGCGCTCGCGGCGGCGCTCGTCGCGCTCCCGGCGGACGAGGCCCTGGCCGTCGAGGAACGCGATCGCCTTGGAGATGGACGGCGGGCTGACCTGGAGGTGCCGGGCCAGCTCGGACGCGGTGAGGCTGCCGCTGTCGGCGAGGGTGAGGCAGGCCAGCACCCGGGCCGTCATCTTGGGCATGCCGGAGGCCATCAGGACGGCGGTGTACGTCTCCTGGTACTCGCGCACGGCCTCGGCGTCGCGCCCGTGGGCCTGCGGGGGAGCCGCCGGCCCCCGGGGCGCGGCGGGCCTGCGCCGTTGGGCGCGGCGGCGTTCGGTGGCGCGGTGGGCCAGGTCGGCGCGGTAGGCGGTGGGGCCTCCGTTGCGCATCACCTCGCGGGTGACCGTCGAGGTGGGGCGGTCGAGCCGCCTGGCGATCTCCGCGTAGGCGAGGCCGTCGGCCATCCCCAGCGCGATCTGCTGGCGTTCCTGCTGAGTGAGCCTGCCTCCCGGCACCGCGATTCTCCCTTCACGCTTCCCTGAATGCCCTCACCATAGCGTTCACTCCCATTCCAGTGCAACGAACACAGCGGCTGACGTTGCGTTAAATTCAAAGCCACTGCAACGATAATCGCGCCTTTACCTGCATCGATACCGATTTCAAGCAACGAACTTGTTGCCATTACCCGTGAAGGCAACGTAGCGTTTCCATCATCAGAAACACCGAGCCGCAGCAGCCCGCCACCCCCACACCTGGAAGAAGGCACCCCATGACCATCAAGCAGCCCGCCTGGACCGGCATGGTCTCCGTCGACGACACCGCCCTGGCCGTGACCGACACCGGCGGGCCCGGCCGTCCCGTGGTCTACCTCAACGGCTCCTACGCCGACCAGTCGCACTGGCGGCGCGTCATCGCCGACCTCGGCGACGACTACCGGCACATCACCTTCGACGAGCGCGCCCGCGGCAAGTCGAAGCGCTCGGCGGACTACTCGTTCGAAGCGTGCCTGCGCGACATCGACGCCGTCCTCACCGCGAGGGGCGTGGACCGGCCGATCCTGGTGGGCTGGTCCTACGGCGCGATGCTCGCGGTGCACTGGGCCGCCCGGAACCCGGACCGCGTCCTCGGGGCGGTGTCCGTGGACGGCGCGTTCCCGCACGAGTGGCTCGACGACGCCACCCGGGAGCAGATCCGCAAGCTGTTCCGCCGGCTCAGCCCGCTGTTCCCGATCGCCCGCCGACTCGGCATGGCCGCACGGATGAGCGCCGAGCAGCACGCCGAGATCAATCTTGAGATCAACGAGCTCTGCGCGCCCGCCGCCCTCGACCCGGTCTTCGACCGGGTGACCGCACCGGTCCGGTACGTGGTCGCCACGGGCGGCAACCTGGGCGGCGAAGCGAAGCTGATGGAACAGATCCGCACCAACCTCGACCCGGTGCTCGCCCGCAACCCGAACATCCGGGTCAGCACGAAGGTCGCGAGCAACCACTCCAAGATCCTGCGCAAGGACTTCCACGCCATCGCCGACACCGTCCGCGACCTCGCCGCCACCCCCGCGAGCGTGACCGGCTGAGCCCCGCTCCGACCCGAACCGGCCCTGCGGGGTCACCGCGAAGCGCTCGCACGACGGGCGGCCGTTCGGGCGAACTTCCCTCGGAATTACCGCGTTCGGGTGACGCGCGGCCGGCCTCGCCCGCCGGGGCCGTTAGCGTGACTGACCGTCATCGGCCGTCCGGTCGGGCGGAGCTGCGCACAGCTCGGAGGCCGGGGAAAGCCGGGAGGCGGAGGCCTTCGCCGGATTCCCCACGCGCCTCCACGCGCCGCCCGCTGTCCGGGGACGATCCCGACACCGTGCTCCACCAGCTGGGAGGTTCTCCGCCATGCCCGTGTCGAGTCGGTACCTGAACGCCTGGGAGGGCTTCTGGCGCGACGCACCGGCGGAGGCCGGCGCGGTGATCTGGGACGCGGAGCCGGCACTCACCGCGAGCGTGCACCTCGCGCTGTTCGACCCCTACCTCGTCGACCCGGCGCTGCCCGTCGTCGACGTCGGCTGCGGCAACGGCACCCAGACCCGCTTCCTCGCCGAACGCTTCGGCCGCGCCCTCGGGGTCGACCTGTCCACCGCCGCCGTGGAGCTCGCCCGCACCCAGCATCCGGACGGGCGGGCCGAGTTCGCCCGGCTCGACGCCACCGACCGGCAGGCCGTGCGGGAGCTGCACGCCCGGCTCGGCGATGCCAACGTGTACGTACGCGCCCTGATCCACCAGTGCGAACCGGCCGACCGCCAGCCGGTCGCCGACGCCATCGCCGCCCTGGTCGGGGATCGCGGCCGGGCGTTCGTCGTCGAGCTGTCCGCGTCGGCGAAGGCCGTCCTGGCCGGCCTCGCCCAGAGCCCGCAGGGCCCTCCCCCGAAGCTGCGCCCCGTCTTCGAGCACGGCCTCGCCCCCGCCGAGGTCGTCGACTCGGCCTTCGGCGAGCTGTTCCGCACCGCCGGGCTCACCGTCCTCGCCTCCGGCGAACTGCCGTTGTTCCTCACCGAGTTCGCGCCCGACGGCAGCCGGATCGACCTCCCGTCCCACTGGCTGGTGGTGGGCGCGGCCGGCACACCACAGAGGTGACGCGGTGGGGGCGGCCGCCGGAACCGACCGCCCCCACCG